>CALCEK010000293.1 GCA_937900125.1 uncultured Treponema sp.
GTCGGCAAGGACAGAAAGTTGGAAAATAGTTTACACAAAACTATTGACACAATCCCCAAGTGCTGTTGTGAAAACATCCTAACGATAAAATTTACATTTTTTTTCATAAAGGTTTCTTCCTATAAAAAGGAACTTTTTAATTTGTTCAATACGATATACACAATCGCTTTAAGAGTATTATAAATATAAAAAATTGTTATGACTAGAGCAAAAAGCAATGTTTTCTGCTTTTTTGAAGTAAAACACTTAACTGGTTTGTGTGTGCGGTTACGCTAAGTGTGCATTGTTACGCAACGGTCGCCGTGTTCCGCTAAGTGCGGGCTGGTTGCGGGGGAAGGCTCATTTGTTACGCTAATACAGCCCGCGTATTATTACCGTAATTCCGAGTCCTGCTTGCTAACACTGCCTCGCCCCATTAACAGTTATAATTTTTCGCTAACACCGTGGGGCTTGGTGTTAGCGCACCCGCGCACTGTCACGCGCAAAATAATCCTCAAAAAAAATTCCCTAAAAAATAATTTTTTTGTTGACTTTTATTTGCTATGTTAGTATTTTATGTTTATCAGTTTAATTTCTTAAACAAATGAACGGTTGAACGCATAAAAGAATGTTGAGTGCGTTTTTATTTTGTTACAAAAGGTTTAAAAGTTTAAACTGATTAACTTTTGTTCAAATCATTAGAAAGGAGATTTTGGAAAAGCCTATGAAAGTAATTCGTTCGTTTTTCAAACATCCGCAGATTATAATTGCAGTCTGCCTAGTTTTGACCGCTGTTCTGGGATTTTTTATCAAAGACCTTCAGATTGACAATTCAATTCGACAATTTTTGCCGCAAAAGGATTCGTCGTTTACTCGGCTGACCGACACGGAAAGTCAATTCGGAAGTATGATTGTCATTGGTGTGAGCCTTGAAGATTCTTCTGGAGAAATTCTTACGCCCGAAAATCTTGAAATTATCCGTACAATTTCTGACCGCGTTTTAGAAATTCCTGACGTTGAAGGCGTGGATTCTTTAACTCACATTGATTATGTTTGCAATTCCGACGGCTCAATCAGTGCAACTCAACTCATTCCTGATTCTTACACGGGGAGTGCGAGCGACATTGCGGATTTAAAAGCGCGACTTACCGAATGGAGTGAAATGTACAATCGAGTCATAATCAACGATGACATGAGTGCAAGCCAAATGCAAATAACGCTCCACTCGCTCACACCAGAGGAAAAGTCCGAAGAAGCAAAAAATGCAAAAGCGGAAGGCAGAAAAATCGTAACTGACGCAGAACGGCAACAAGCAATTCTTGACCAAATTAGAGCGGTTGTGGTTGAAGAAACTGCGGAACATTCAAATATAAGTTTTAAAATTTTTGGCGACCCAGTTGTTGCAGAAAGTGCGCGAAAATTTATGCTCTCCGACCTTACCCGCTTAATTCCGCTTGTAATTGTTGTAGTTTTGCTTTCGCTTTACTTTAGCTTTAAAACGCTTGACGGAACTTTGCTCCCGCTTATTACAGTTGTCATTGCGACTGTTTGGACTATGGGACTTATGGCACTTTTGGGAATTACATTTACGCTTGTTTCTAGTGTAATTCCAGTAGCACTTATTGCGGTTGGTTCAGCGTATGGAATTCACGTGCTTACACATTATTATGTTTCGCTAAATGCGCAAGAAGGAGAACTCACGCAAGAAAAATATGAAGACTCTGTTTTTGCAGGTTTGCGCGAAGTTTTAACCGCAGTCCTTTTAGCTGGTGTTACCACAATCGTGGGATTCATTTCTTTGGTTTCTAGCCCGATTGAACCATTGCACAGTTTTGCAGTGTTTACTGCGGTGGGAGTTGGAATTTCTCTTTTGCTTTCAATCACATTTATTCCCGCAGTCTTGCTTTGCAAAAAGGCAGAAAAAATCAACGCAAAGAAAACTCGCATTGACCAACTTACCGATAAAGTTCGGCAAAAAATTGACAAGGCGCAACAACATCGTGGTGGTCGCTCCATTGAAGAAGCGGGCGGAAATACGCTTTACTTGATTTATCATTTTTTCTGCGGAACAAAACCTCGCTTGGTTTTGTTTATCTTGACGATTTTAGGTTTTTCAATTTTGGGATTTAGAATGTTGCACATTGACACCGCGCTTGTAAACTACTTCCCCGAAAATTGCGAAATGCGACAAGACATCAATTATGTAGACAAACAATTTGCGGGAACAAATAGCGTTTATTTTACAATCAAGGCTGAAGGCGAAAACGATTTAAAGAATCCCGAAATCCTAAAAGCCGTTGACGAAATGCAAGATTATCTTTCCGAAAGACACGAAGGAATCGGAAAAATTGTTTCTTACACAACTTTTATTAAACGGATAAATCAAGTGTGGTTTACGCCAACTGCTGAAAGCGAAGAAGATTTTTCTTACGACGCTTCTTACGATTCCTACGATTCTTTTGATGGCGGATTTGACACTTTTGATTCTTGGGAAGATGATTCTGAATTTTCAAGTTTTGGCGATTGGGGCGATGACGAAGATTCTAGTTCCGCAGTTAATTCTGGAACAGAAATTGCAAATGCTTACACCGAAAAACTTTCGCAAACAATGACGCTTGAAGAAGTTCTTGCACTTCTTAACAAAGCATATATTGCCGCTGGCGGAAAATATGCCACTGTAGAAAAAATGGTGGTCGAACTTGAAAAAGAATGTAACTACAACGGAATGGCTTATTATGAAATTCCATACGATGTAGAAAAATACCCCGTTGCTTCTCGCGAAGACCTTACGAGTATTGTGGACGGATATTTAACATTGCTTTCTGGCTCGCTTGACCGTTTTCTTGACAATGAAAATAATCCGCGACAAATGCGAGTTACTTGTCAGCTAAGGAATCACTCAACCGCCGAAACTGGAGAAATTATTGCGGACGCAAATGCTTATGCGGCTTCTCATTTCCCAGAAGGCTACAGCATAGAAGCAACTGGTGCGGGCGAAATGGAATACACAATGACAAATATGATTGTGTCTAGCCAAATTTCTAGTTTGCTGATTTCTTTGTTGTCTGTGTTTGTGATTATAACTTTGTCGTTTAAGTCTGTGTGGGCGGGACTTTTGGGAGTTATTCCACTTGCCCTTACCATTTTCTTGAATTATATGACAATGGGATTTGCAAAAATCAATTTGGACTTGGTAACAAGCATTATTGCGAGTGTCGCTGTTGGCGTTGGAATTGATTACACGATTCATTTTCTTACAACGTACAAAGAAGAGCGCTCCAAAACTTCTGACCTTGAACAAGTTGTGCGTCAAACATTCTTAAAGAGCGGACACGGAATTGTAACAAATGCAGTTGCCGTTGGATTGGGCTTCCTTGTGTTGTGCCTTTCTAAGTTTGTTGTTTTGCGTTACATTGGCGTTCTTGTTGCGATTGTTATGTTCACATCAAGTTTGCTCGCAATGACAATTATTCCAGGGATTCTTACAATTTGGGATCCAAAATTCATTCGTCCAAAAACAGAGCCAAATATCGCTTTGCCAAATGACGAAAACTAAATGAAATTACCCCCGCTTATGCGGGGAAAAAATAAATGCAGAAGGAGATTTTTATTATGAAAAAAATTGCAAAAATTACAGGTACATTAGCCGCATTAACATTAGCCGTTCAAGTAGCATTCGCCGACCAAAAAGGCTACGACATTATGAAGCAGGTTGCTGACTTTAAAGAACCCGCATTTAATCACAGCCTTGTAACTTTAACGCTCAAAGATAAATCGGGCACCGCAGAAGATTGGGTTATTGAAGAATATGGCAAAAGCGAAAATGGCTTGGCATCTTTGGTAATGCTTTTCCGCAAAGGCGCAAAAAAAGACACACGCTTTTTGCAAATTCAAAATGACGGAAAACCCGATGACAAATATATCTATTTGCCAGGACTTTCTACTCGCCGCGTAAATTCTAATGAAGGAAGCAAAAGCTTTTTGGGAACAGACGCAACTTATGACGATTTAACAACCCGCGATGTTGACCAAGATGAACACGATTATATGGGCGATGAATCTAAAAATGGTTACGATTGCTACAAAATCCGCGAAACTCCCAAAGACGCAAAATCAAGCCAGTACGCATACCGCATCACTTGGATTGACAAAAAAACAATGTATCCAATTTACACAGAAATGTATAACAAAAATAACAAATTGGTAAAAACTTTGACCGTAAACAAAATTGAAAAACGCACAGGCGCAACGGGCGTAACTTATGACATTCCGCTTTCAAACACTTTGCTTGACGTTTCAACAGGACATTCCACAACGCTTACAATTACGCAAATGGAACTTGATAAGCCAATTCCTGCGCGTGTGTTTACCGAAGCATTTTTGAAAACTGGAAAATAAAAGCAAAAACTAAAACGGTCATTGCGGTGTCGCTTTTAAGAATGGCCGTTTTTAGCACACATTTTTTGGAGGAAATATGAAAAAGACAAAATCAGTTGTAAAAATAACAAGTTTTTTGTTACTAAGTTTTTTGGCAGCTACAAATGTTATAGCACAAGAATTTGATTCAGATTTTACGGATTCTGATTCTGAGGATTTTTCAGATTCAAGTTTTGATTCTTCATTTGGCGATTCTGATTTTTCTTCGTGGGATTTTGACTCTGATTCTGGAACAGCTTTTTCTGCAAGCGCGAATCTTTCTGCTGATATTCGCTATTATTTTGACGGAAATGATTCAAAGGACGGAACAAACATAGAAAATTGGACGGATTTTACAAATCTCCCCGTTGAAGCAAATCCGAGTGCGACAGTTAATTTGGGTTACTCTGGAAAAGTTGACGCGGAAGTTACATTCAATGTAAACGAAAGCACAATTTCTGATTACCCAGAAGACATAATCGACGAGCTTTTGTTGCGCAGTTATTTTGGGGACAATTTTATTCTTGAAGTTGGAAAAATGAAAACTGTTTGGGGGAAAGGCGATAAGCTCCATGTGTTTGACAATTTTAATGCCGACAACTACACCGATTTTATCATTCCCGATTACAACGACCGCCGCATTGCAACTCCAATGGTGCGGGCAAGTTACGCATTTCCTTTTTCATCAAACTTAAATGTTGAAGCCGTTTACACCCCGTTTCTTCCCGTTGACCGCTTTAGCACGAGCGACCGCTGGACACCCGCGCAAGTTGCTTCTATAAAAAATACAATCACCACATCGGCAACGACCGCAATAACAAATGCCACAACCGCTCTTGAAGAAGCCCGCATAGAAGCTCTCACCGCAAGCGAATTAAAAGCAAGAGTGGCAGCAAACGATTCATCTGCACAAAACGCATTGGTAACGCTCGTAAATAACGCTGTTAATAATGGCTACATTTCTGTAACTTCAGATGAAGTTGTAGCGTATATGGCTGCAAAAGGTGAAACAGATTCAGATAAAGCAGAAAAAGCGGTTGCCGCTGCAAAATACGAGGCCTATATAAACGCAAAACTTGCTTCCGCAAATCTTTCTTATATTACCGCATTAAACGCCGCCACCGCGTTGTCCGCAGATTCAAGCTGCATTTACCCTAACACAAAACTTTTGCAGTACGGACAATTTGGTGTTCGCGCAACGTTCAGTGTGGGCAGTGTAGATTTAGGCGCAAGTTACTATTATGGACATTACAAACAGCCGTCATTCAATGAAGAAAAATACACAACTTGGATTTCTGATTATATGGCAGGAAACACTTCCGATTATACATTTTTGTCTTACGACAGAAAACAAACATTCGCCCTTGAATCTGCATTTAATGTGTGGAACTTTGGAACGCGCTGGGAGTTGTGTTACAATTTGACCGATGACTTAGACGGAAGCGACCCATACATTCACAACAATTCAATTGGGTATCTTGGCGGATTTGATATTGACCTTCCATTTTGGAATGCGAATATCAATGTGCAAGAAACAGGACTTATTTATCTTTACGGAGATAAAATCAATTCAAACCACGATTCAAACAAAAACGATGTTGACTACAACGTAAATGGAATTTCAAACAACAAATTGGTTGTGAATTTTTCAACTTCATTTGTAAACGAAAGAATCGTTCCTGAATGTACAGTGATGTTTGGCTTTGAAAATGCCGATTTGGTTGTTATGCCAAAAGTTACATTCCGCCCGCAAGACACTTTAACCTTTACCGCAAGCGGACTTGCCATGTGGTGCCGCGATGAAAACAGCGAATTTTATGCTTGGAAAGACAATTCATTTGTAAGCCTAGCCGCCACAATCAACTTCTAAAAATCCCCCCGACTTTTGCATATTTCTATAAGCAGAATCTCCTTTTATATGCAGAGGTCGGGTTTCTTTTTTTGCCGTCATGTTGAGCGACAAGCGTTGCTAGGGCGTTGCCCACGAAACATCTGTAGCTCTTTGCGTCCCAAACAAAAACTCCACCCGCTTAAAGAAAATTTTTTTTGCGCTGTTTTAGGGAAACGCTTTCGCTGTGGCCTGAGTATAAAATTGTTTGTTCGGGCAAGGCAAACACCACATTTTGTATGCTGTAAAAAAGTTCTTTTTCGTTGCCGCCTGGAAAATGAGTTGCGCCAATTCCGTCTTTAAAAATCGTGTCGCCCACAAAGGCAATGTCATTTTGTTCGTCGTAGTATACAACGGAATCTTTTGTGTGTCCTGGCGTGTGTAAAACTTGCAAGGTGCAAATCACTTTTCCATTTGATTCTAGCGGAATGGAATCTCCGTTTGAAACGTAAGTGGCGTTTTCTAAAATAATAGGATTTCCATTGTACGCAGAAAGATTCCATGTTGGATTTTGCAAATATTGTTTTCCATTTTGATGAATCAAATACGGCACATTCAAAGCGGTGTACAAAAATTCCACCGCGCCTATGTGGTCAAAATGTCCGTGCGTCAAAAGAATTTTTTTAACAATCCAGCCATTTTGTTTTATCAACGCAAAAAGCTTTTCTGCCTCCGCCGCAGGGTCAATCAAGAAGCCGCATTTCGATTCTTCATCCATGTAAAAATAGCAATTTGTCGTCATAACGTCCGAAAGTGGAATCGTAAAAATTTTCATACGCTAACGAATAAAATTTGTGCCTTGCCACGCTTCTGTTTTTGGAAGCCCAAATTTTTCTTTTCCAAGTTGAATGCTCTTTACAAGAAAAATTATATTCCGCGCAAGCGTTCGCATTGTTTGCAAACCTTCCGCATCTTCTGCCGCCTCGCCTGGAGTGCAACCGTGAACGCTATTCCAATATTGACTTGACGCAACAGGCATTCCGCAAATTGTAAAATATTTGTTCAACTCGTCAAATGTTGAAGAAAGTCCGCCTCGCCTTGCCACCACAACCGAAGTTCCAACTTTCATCGTTTTGTTAAAACTTGTGCTGTAAAAAAGTCTGTCCAAAAATGCGACCAGCGTTGCATTTGCCGAAGCATAATAAACGGGGCTTGCGACAATTAGCGCGTCCGCTTTTTCAAACAACGGAGCGGCTTTGTTCACCTCGTCATCAAAAACGCACTTTCCATTTTTTTTGCAAGAAGAACAAGAAATGCACCCGCGAATTGCCTTGTTTCCAATGTTGAGCGTTTGTGTTTCTACGCCTTCTGATTCAAAAATTTTCTGCATCTCAGAAAGTGCAATAGAAGTATTCCCTTTTAAATGCGGACTCCCATTGATAATTAAAATATTCATCCTTACACCTCCCCAAAAGTATAGCGCGTAATGAAACAAAACGTCTAGCGATTTTTTGCATCAGGTAAAAAATAAAAACTTGAATCAGTCATTACGTGGAGCTGTTTTTTGGTTTGAATATCCATATTCTACTGAGAACATAGTTCAATATAATGACGATTACATTGGCAATCACTTTTGAAATTGACTCATCGAAATGTAAAAGCGAAATTGCCACAAACATATATCCCATATCAAAAACGCATGTTCCAATTCTGGCTACTATAAAGTGCACACATTCTTTTAACCAAACTGAAAACTGCCAAGTTCTACTTTTAAAAACCCAGATTTTATTTGTCACAAAAGCAAAGACCAATGAAAATATCCAAGCAACAACATTTGCAACTATATAATGCACCTTTACTTTTTGAGAGAGCAGATAGAAAATCAAAATATTTACAGCTGTGCCGACTAGACCAAAGAAGCCATACCAGAATAGTTCCCAAACTTTTTCCTTGCTCATTTTGTACCTTTTGGATTATATGCACCGAACAGATTTTTTACTAGGATTTTCATCAGGTTCCAATTTCCTTTGAAAAAGCTGATTTTCGTCGGGGTCTTTCCTTTTTTGGGATAGGCGCGTGTAACAGGAATTTCACACGCCTTATAGCCAATCTGTGTTGCCCGCACAGAAAGATAGGCGAGCAGCTCGTAGGTCTGAAAAACATCGCGGAACACCGAAACGCGCTCGTCAAACAGATAGCGTGCCGAGTATGCGCGAAAGGCATTCGTCGTGTCGGTGAAACGCTGATGGGCAGCAAGCGAAATGACGGGCGCGTGAATGAGCTTGACCGAAAGCATGCGGACAATCGGCGTGTTTATAGCCTTTCCGCCTTTCACGAAGCGAGAACCTTGCACAAGGTCAAAGCCTTCGATGAGCTTTTCGATAAAGCGCGGCACGTCTTCGATAGAGTCTTTGTTGTTGCCGTCAATCGTGATAATGCCCTTGTAGCCGCGCTCTTTTGCAAAGAAAAATCCCGTGCGCAGCTGTGCGCCCT
>CALCEK010000294.1 GCA_937900125.1 uncultured Treponema sp.
GTCTGCACCCGCAAAACCGATTGTTCCATGTGCAAGCGAGTCAAAATCAACATCTGCATCGAGTTTTACATTTTTTGCGTGAATCTTTAAAATCGCTTCGCGACCTTTTACATCGGGGCGTTCAACAGGCACTTGGCGGTCAAAACGACCAGGTCTAAGCAACGCAGGGTCAAGAATGTCTGCACGGTTTGTTGCGGCAAGCACAATAAGCCCTTTTTCGTTGTCAAAACCGTCCATTTCAACTAACAGCTGATTTAAAGTTTGTTCGCGTTCGTCATTTCCGCCTAAATTGTTTACACGACTTTTGCCTATTGCATCAAGTTCATCGATAAAAATGATGCAGGGAGCTTTTTCGCGGGCAGTTCTAAAGAGGTCGCGAACACGGCTTGCGCCTACACCAACAAACATTTCTACAAAATCCGAACCCGAAATTCTAAAAAAAGGAACGCCAGCTTCGCCAGCAACCGCACGGGCAAGAAGTGTTTTTCCCGTTCCTGGCGGTCCTACAAGCAACACACCCTTTGGAATTTTACCACCAATGTCCGTATATTTTTTAGGTTGTTTTAAGAAATCTACAACTTCTACCAATTCGTCTTTTGCTTCATCAACTCCAGCCACGTCCGCAAAGCGAGTTTTTACTTTGCCTTCATCGACAGCTTTGCTTTTGCCCCCGCCATTTCCAAAAAAACTTCCCATTCCGCCAAGGTTTCCGCCCATTTTGCGGAAGATGAAAAAATACATAAGGAAAATAAATGCAAATGGAACAATCAAATTTAAAAGTAACTGAATAAGGTAATTGTTTTGCGATGAAACAAATTTATACTCAACGCCCTGTTCATTTAGCCATTCAATAAAATCTCCGTAAAGAACGCCATTTGTTCTGTAAGAAACAACCTGTTGTTGCGAGGTTGAACGCAAAAATGAAAACGGATAATTGTTTTTCTGAATTTCTGAAGAATCGTCTTGGCGAGAAGCATATCCTGTAAAATAATTTTCGCCTAACTCAACGCGAACAATCTGCCCATTTTCTATCATTGCCCTAAATTGCGAAAAACTTACTACGTTTTCGGGTTTAGAAACGAACATCATGTTGACTAAAATTAAAACGCCAAACACAATGAGCAAAATTCCCCAAAATGGAAAATGCGGTTTTTTGTTCGGTTTTCTATTTTTGTTATCATCGGAATCTGGGTCTACAGACAACTTAAAAAAGTTGTAAGGGTCAAGATTTTCATCGTCTTTCTTTTTATCTTCTTTGTCGCTCATAAAGACTCCGTGTTTTAGAAAATTGTTAATTTAAGGTGATTTTAAGATTTTCTTCTCAAAACCACGGCACTATTTTTCGATTTTTTTTCTGATTCATTTTCAAATATACGGAAAAAAGGGCGAATAATCAAGGGAAAAACAAAATCTTTTGTGGAACAAATGTTTTAAGGCGACGCCCGTGAAAATGCGGCTTTTGTTTGCCTAATAGAAAAGTCTATATTTTGTAACATAGTGTTTTTAAAGCTGGGCGACGTCCAAATCAATTTTTCAAACAAAAAAAATCCTGTAACTTATATTCTAAAATTGAATTTTTTAATCGGAACGATTTTGATTTTGGGAATCGGCTAAAAAAATACTTAAAATGCTGTTTGATTTTGCCGATTAAGAAGAAAGGATTACGCTAAAGTTTTGTGCTTTAGTCGCCAAAATAAGAGGTGGGATTATGGCTTATAATGGATATTCTTATGGCGGATACAACACGTATCGAGAAATAGGCGTAAAAACCGCGAGTCAAGGAAAATTGATTGTAATGCTCTACGATGGTGCAATTTCTCATTTAGAAGACGCACTTTCGATGATAAATGATGAAAATAAAATTGATGCATCTCAAATTGAAAGTTTTGGGCGGCATTTGCAAAAGGTTCAAGACATTATAACAGAGTTGCAAATCAGTTTGGATATGGACAAAGGCGGGGAAATCGCACAGAATTTAATGGCTTTGTATGTTTATTTTAATAAAGAATTGCTCGCTGCAAGTATTAGCCACGAAAAGAAAAAAATTTCCTTTGTAAAAGATTTGCTTTCTCAGTTACGAGATTCTTGGGACGCTGCTTCAAATTCGCAGGCGAATGGGGCAGTTCGTATGCCAGTTGAAAATCCTGCTCTCAGCATAACAGGTTAGGGGAGAAAATTGTATGGTTGAAGAACTTTCACAAGAAGAACTTGACGAACGTATTGCTATTTTAAAACGATTTAAAGTTTTGCTTGAACAGCAACGTACAAAATTTCAGGAATACTTACAAGTTCTTGAATCGCAAGAAAGAAAAATTGCCCTTTCTGATTCTGAGGCGATTTCTGCTCACACTAAGCTTGGTGCGCAAATTGTTGAAGGCATTACTAGCTTACAAAAAGTTATTGTTCCTATGCAGCGTTTGTATGTTTCAAGTAAAGCTTCCACTTACAATCCTGCGGAATCAGTTCCTATAGAAAAATTGCAACAGGATTTGACAAAATTGCAATCTCAAGTTTTAGCGCAAAATGCTAAAAATCAAGTTTTGCTTCACGTACAAATGGACGAAGTTAAAACTCAACTGCAAACTTTGCAAAGTAAAAATCCGTATCGCTCGTTGCAATCTGTCTATGCGGAGCGGGGTGTAAACGGCTCTATTATTAGTTTTGACGCTTGACTAAAATTTGGGTGGCGGGCGTGAAAATGCGTGCGAGGAATTGCAAACAAAAGAATTTGTAAGTGCAAACTTTGCGGTGTTTAAAAAAGTTGCCCGCCACCACGACTCAATTTGATTTTGAGGATTCTTCGATTCACAGATAAAAATCATAGTCGGTTTATTTTACAAGTTTTATTTTATGTGCTAAAATGCAAATCTATGGATGCACAAAAAACAGACGATTGCGTATATATTTTGGATTCTTATGGTTTAATTTTTAGAGCATATTTTGCGCTTGTAAATCATCCGCTTACAAATAAAGACGGCGAAAATATCAGTGCCGTTGTGATTTTTTTCCGAAACCTAAAAGCACTCATTTCAAAATACCACCCGCAGTATTTGATTGCGGCATTCGATTCAAGAACACCAACTTTTCGTCATCAAATGTACCCCGAATACAAGGCGAATCGCGAAAAAGCTCCAGAAGATTTACACTCGCAAGTTCCTTTGATTGAAGAAATCTTAAATGCGCTGAATGTTCCTGTTTTGCGTTGCGATGGATTTGAAGCTGACGATGTGATTGCGACTGTTGCCAAAAAATGCGAAGAAGAAGGCAAAGAATGTAGAATCTTGAGCGGTGATAAAGACCTTTTGCAACTTGTTACAGAAAAATGCAAAGAGATGCAGCCTGACAAAACAAATGGTGGTTGGGAAACAGACGGCATTGACGAAGTTGTAAAAAAGTGGGGAATTGGACCTGAAAAGATTTTGGATTTTCTTTCGCTTACGGGGGACACTGCGGACAATGTGCCTGGCGTAAAAGGTGTTGGCGAAAAAACGGCTCTAAAATTGCTTTTGCAATATGGAAGTCTTGACGGAATTTACGAACACGCAGACGAAATAAAAGGCGCGATGGGAAACAAAATCCGTTCTGATAAAGAAATGGCGTATTTTTCAAAAAAATTGATAATTTTGCGCACTGACGTTCCTGTAAAAGTTGATTTTGAGGAATTTTCCACTGAAAATCTTGATTTTACGGCTGCGGGGCATTTGTTAGAAAAATACGGTGCGTTTTCTGTTGCAAAATCATATTTAAGTTCGGGCCAAAAAGATGAACCGAATTCTTCTATAGAAGAAGCACCTGTTTTGCTTAAAAAAAATCATGGAAATTACACCGCCTGTTTAACGGAGGCGGAACTTTCTGCATTTATAACTTCTGTTTTGACTTCCGAACAAAAAGAGGTCGCTTTTGATACCGAAACTAATTCGCTTTCTGCACTTTCAGCTAAGATGGTGGGATTTAGTCTTTGTTCAAAAACTGGCGAGGCTTTGTATGTTCCCGTGATTTTGTCTGGCGAAATGTTTGAGCCACAAACTATTCCGATTAAAATATGCTTAAATCAGTTGGAGAGGCTTTTTTCTTGCCCAGATGTAACGCTTGTAATGCACAACGGCAAATTTGATTTGGAAGTTTTGTACGCAAATGGGCTTACAAAAGTGCCTGTGTGTAAAATTGCAGATACTATGGTTGCCGCGTGGCTTCTTTCGCCCGATGAAATGGGAAAATCTCCTTATGGACTTGAATATCTTGCTGAAAATAGACTTAATTTGTCTGGAGTTGAATTTAATGACATTGTTCCAAAGGGAAAAACTTTCGATGAAGTTCCGCTTGAAAAAGCAGTTCCCTACGGTGCAGAAGATGCGGACTTTACTTTTCAGCTTTGGCTCTTGTTTAAAGAACAGCTTCGCACAGAAAAATTTGAAAATCTCTTCTATAATATGGAGATGAAAATCCTTCCAATTTTAACGCGAATGGAAATACAAGGAATCCATTTAGAAAAAAAGACTCTTTCTGAATATAGTCTTGAATTAAATCAGGAGATTCGCGCAAAGGAAAAAGAAATTTATGCCGAAGTTGGACACGAGTTTAATATTGCAAGCACCCTGCAATTACAGCAAGTTTTGTTTGAAGAACGCGGTTTAGTTCCTGGCAAAAAAACAAAACGCGGCTATAGTACAGATACGGCGGTTTTAGAAGAATTGTGTGAGCGAAGTACAGACCCCGTTCCGCGTGCAATTCTTGACTATAGGGGGGCAACAAAATTGCAAAGCACTTATGTTGAAACTTTGCCACTCCTTTCCGATTCAAACGGTAGAATTCACACTTCATTTATACAAACGGGAACGGCAACTGGCAGACTTTCTTCGCGCGACCCAAATTTGCAAAATATTCCCGTGCGCGATGAGGCGGGTAGGCGAATCCGTTCTGCATTTACGGCAGTTAGCGGTTCTGAATTGATTTCTGCAGATTATTCACAAATTGAACTTGTTGTTTTAGCGCATCTTTCTGGGGACAAAAATTTGTGTTCAGCGTTCCGCGAAGGAATTGATGTACACCGCTCAACAGCGGCTTTAATTTATGGTCTTTCGCCTGAACAGGTTACGCCCGAACAGCGTAGAATCGCAAAAACTGTAAATTTTGGCGTTATGTATGGAATGAGTGCGTTTCGGCTTGCTTCTCAGCTTGGAATTTCTCGCACTGAAGCGCAGCAATTTATAAATCAGTATTTTGAAACCTATTCAGATGTAAAGCGGTTTATCAACGAAACAATCGAATCCGCGCAAAAAAATGGCTATACGCAAACTCTTATGGGGCGACGGCGATATTTATCTTCCATAAATAGTCGCAATAAAATTGAGCAACAAGGGGCGCAACGCATCGCGGTCAATACTCCAATTCAAGGAAGTGCGGCGGATATTGTAAAAAAAGCGATGATTGACGTTCAAAACGCAATAGATGCCGAAAAAAGTCCAGTAAAAATGCTTTTGCAAGTTCACGATGAGCTGATTTTTGAGTGTCCATCTGAAAAATCGATTTTAGATGCGGCAATTTCGCTGATTAAAGACAAAATGGAGCATTGCGTACAACTTTCTGTGCCGCTAAAAGTTAGCATTGAGCATGGAAACAATTGGGGGCTTTTCCATTGATTGTTTGCGTTACAGGTCCAATGGCGGCGGGAAAAAATGTTGCCTCCGATTGTTTGGAACAAATTGGCTTTGTTGCTGTTGACGCTGATTCCCTTGGGCATATTGCGGTTGAAAACGCGCGGGATTCTATTTTAAGAGAATTTCAAGCTATTGCGGATAGCCGAAAAATCGCACTTTTGGATTCTTTTGGGAGAATCAATCGGCGGAATTTAGGAAAAATTGTTTTTTCGGACAAAAATCTTGTAAAAAAACAAGAATCCATTGTTTTCCCAGAGATTGAAAAACTTCTTAAAGAATTTATTGCGCAAAATCAAGGGAAAAATATCGTCATAAATGCAACTGTTTTGTATAAATTAGAAATTATCCATTCTGTTGACAAGGTTTTGTTTATTGATTGTCCAAAAATCATTCGGCTTTTCCGTGCAAAAAAACGCGATAAATTAGCTTTTTCCCTTATTTTAGACCGCTTTAAAAATCAAAAACAGCTTTTTGCTAAATATAAAGCTTCAAATGCCGATATTGTAAGAGTATGGAATATCGGCTCAAGGAAGCGTCTTTTGCGAAAAATTAAGGTTATTTTAAACAAAGCTTAAGACATTCCACTTACTTGCCGGTAAGGGGATAATATGGAACAAAAAAGAACAGTTTGGATTCTAATTGCAGCTGGCGTTTTTCTTTGCGTAGTTGTAGGAGCCGCATTTATAATGAATGGTTCTGCGGCAAAGCGAAATGTTATGGCAGTTAGTTTAAAGGATTCTGGGGCAGTTTGGATTGCTCCTAGCTCATCTGTGCTAGATACAGTGGTAACAGATACGCGGAATCAAGAAAAATACGAGCCGCTTCCTGTAAATGAAGATGTGCTTGCTGTTACTCCTACGCAAGAAAGTGTAAAAAGTGAAGTTTCTCCTGTGGAATCTTCTGTGGGGAGCATTACAAGCACGGGACCAGTTACGGTGTATTCAACTGGCTCTACAAATGTATATAGAATCCCAGCTTCCGGAGAAATTGCCACAATCGACCTTAACACAATGCAAGCCGAAGTTTCTGAAAACGCTCAGGTAACTTCTGCGGTAACAGCACAAAATAATGCGGCGGCAAAGGCAATTCGTGAAACAGAAGAAGTTCGTCGCGAGCAAAGTTCACAGACCGCCGTTGCTTCTAAGTCTGCAAGTTCAAATTCTACAAGCAGTCAAAGTGCAAAAAAATCAAGCGGTCAGACAAAAGCGCAAAGCCAAAGTTCTTCTTCGAGCGCAAAATCTGTAGAAAAAAGTTCTGCGCCAAAAGAAAGTTCTTCTATTCCCGATAGATTTTGGGTTCAGGCGGGGTCTTACTCAAACAAAGCGTATGCAGACAATGCGCGAGATGTTTTAGACGAAAACAAAATTCAGTGCGAAGTATTTACTGTAAGTGCTGCGGACGGAAGTTTGCGTTACAGAGTTCGCGTTGGACCTTACACTACAAAAACAGAAGCTGAATATTGGCAAAAACGAATCGCAAGCATTGATTTGTTTAAAGATGTAAGCAGTTACATTACTAATTCAAGCGCAGCTGCTGTTGCAAAAAAATAAAATGGCTCAAAAAACAAAAAAGACAAATGCCATGAGGATTTTGGATTCGCTGGGGATTTCCTACCGAATCCATCCTTATGACGATGACGGCGAACACACGTTAGAACGCGGGGCAGCAATTTCTCTTGCGCAAAAGTTGGGAATTGAAAGTGCGCGTGTTTTTAAGACTATTTTAATGCGAAACGAAAAGCGCGAATGTTTCGTTTTTTGTCAAAGTGCTGGATGCGAAATAAATCTTAAAAAAACGAGAACAATTTGCGGGGCAAAAGAAATTTCTCCTGTAAAACCAGAAGAATTGCTTTCTCTTACGGGCTATGTTCGGGGAGGTTGTTCTCCGCTTGGAATGAAGCGCAATTTTCCCACGTACATCGATGAATCTATTTTGAAACATCAAAGCATTTTTGTGAGCGCAGGACAACGCGGTTTGCAAATGGAACTTTCGCCGTCAGATTTAATAAAAGCCACAAATGCCACCGTTGCGGATTTAGCTTTGTAATAGGAACAAAAATTGCTTTTGTGAAATATCTGTGTGAGATGTTGAATATTTATTCATTTTTTTGCATACTATTTGTATGAATCAGCGTAATATTTTTGAAAACATTTCTTGTATTGACCATAGATACTCACTTTCTGAAGCAGAAGTTTTTTCTGGACTTTCAGAATATATTTCCGAAGAAGCTTCTGTGCGTAGTTGTGCGCGGGCAGAAGCCGCACTTATTAAGGCTCATTTAAGAATTCGTGGTGAACTTACAGAGCAAATTTCAGCGGAATTAGATACAGTCGCTTCTCAAATTGACCCAGCGGAAGTTTATGCGGAAGAGGAAAAAACTCATCACAATATTCGTGCGCTTGTAAACGTTTTTAAGACAAAACTTCCTCCAACATTGGCTCCGCTTGTTCACCTTGGGGCAACAAGTGTTGACATTCTTGACACCGCACTTTCTTGTCGAATGCGCGATGTAACTCAAAAAGTTGTGCTTCCAGAATTAAAATTGCTCGAAAAAGCATTGTGCGATATTGTTTTGCGTGAAGCCGAAACTCCTCAGGTCGGAAGAACTCATGGGCAACACGCTGTTCCAATCACTTTTGGCTGGAGTATTGCGGAATTTGTGTCGCGTTTGGGAAAATCGATTTTGCGCATTGATGAATTGAGCAAGCAATTAAAAGGAAAACTTGCAGGACCAGTTGGCAGTTATAATGGACCTAGCATGATTGTAAAAGACCCTGAGGAACTTGAGCGCATTTACACCGCATTTTTAGGTTTAGAGCCGAGTGAATATTCAAATCAGCTTGTTGAACCTGAATATCTTTTGCGTTTGCTTTTAGAAATGAATGTTGCATTTGGAATTATAGCAAATTTGGCAGACGATTTAAGGAATCTTCAACGTAGCGAAATTGGAGAAGTGTTTGAATATTTTTCTTCAACACAAGTTGGTTCGTCAACAATGCCGCAAAAACGCAACCCATGGAACAGTGAACACGTAAAATCTTTGTGGAAAGCATTTTCACCTCGCGTTTTAACATTTTATATGGATCAAATTTCTGAACACCAGAGAGACCTTACCAATTCGGCAAGCCAACGCTTTATTGCAGATTATGTTGCAGGCTTTACGATGGCCGTTTCAAGAATGAAGTCGGTTGTTTTGGGCTTGCAAGCCGATAGGGAATCAATGGCTAAGAATCTCGCTTCTGCTGGCGGAAAAGTAAAAGGAGGCGTTTTAGCTGAACCCGCCTATATTTTGCTCGGAGAAGCTGGTGTAAATGACGGACACGAACTTATCAGGAAAATTACACTCGAGGCAGAAAAAAGCGGAAAAACTTTCTTTGAAGTCTTAAAAACACACAGTGACGAGTGGGAAAAAATCTCCGAACAACTAAAAAAACTCGGTGTAGAAAATCCCGAAAATTTCTTTGCAAATCCAGCCCTTTATCGCGGAAAAGCTGCGGAAAAATCAGCTAGAATTGCAAAAAAATACGCAAACTTGATGGGCTAAAAGCTTAAAAGTTTTTTGGAACAAACGTTTCATTCTCGTTTTCGATTTTGCGCAGGAGTTTTAGGGCATCTCGAAAAACTCGTTTTAGATAATTTTTCAGAGATGTCATCGCATTTTCAAAGTTATCGGCTTTCTTCGAAAGCTTTAAAAATTGCAATTTTTAGAGGTTTCCTTTACGGACTTTGCGCAATACCTTGACCTAAGTGATATTATTTTCTATTATATGGAACATCTAAAAGTTCAAAAATCCATTTGTTTTGGGAGATGCGAATGAAGAGATGCAGCCTTTTTTTTGTTAGTACGCTGCTATTTTTTCTTAATTCTGTTTTGTTAAATGCCCAGTCTTTTTTAACTGCGAGTCAGTATTTTAAAGAAGTAAGCGATTATTATGCAACTATAAAAGATTACGAGGCGGATATTAGCATAGAAACTGGGAAAAACTCACTTTTTGGTCATGTTTCGTATAAGCAACCCGAAATGCTCAGAATTGATTTTTCTAATCCAGCCGAACAGGTCATTTTGTTCAACGGTGATAATCTTGTGATTTACTTGCCAGGCTACTCTGCAATATTAGAGCAAGCTGTTATAAGTTCAGGAAATGCGGCTACTGCGCAAGGGCTTGCACTTTTGCGGCGATATTATACGATTGCCTATGAAACAGGCCCAGACTCTGTTCCATTTGACGAAGATGATGAAGAAAATGTCGTAAATCTTTTGTTAAAGCGGCGTTCTGCCTCTGAGTCATTTACGCAAATAAAGCTTTCTGTCGGTTCTGATTCAAAGCTTATCCGCAAAGTAGAAGCTCGCACGGCGCAAGGAACAAGTTTTACCTTTGTATTTTCAAATTATAATTTGAATTCATCTATTAGCGACCAGCGTTTTATTTATGACCCGCCGTCTTCTGCAAATAATTACAATAACTTTTTGTTTTCGGAGTAAGCGAGGATGGAAAGTTACGGCGATATTTTAAAGAAAGCGCGTGAAGCAAAAAATCTTTCCGTAGAACAAGTTGAGCGGGAAACTTCAATAATTCACCAGTACATTATCGGACTTGAAGAAGAACAATCGGACGTTTTTCCTGGCGAGCCATATCTTATAGGATTTTTGCAAAATTATGCGGAGTATTTAGGCTTAAATCCAGAAAATTTGCTTCGGCTGTACCATGCAAAAAAAATTCAAGAATCACCTATTCCGCGCGAATTGCTCCAAAAAAATCCCCCAAAATTTCTTTTACCTCTTATAATTACGTTGGCTGTTTTGTTGATTGTGGGTGGCGGAATTTATTTGTTCTTTTTTGTGTTTAAGATTCCCGAAAAAAGAAAAGCTCGAGCAGAACTTGTGGAAGAAAAAGTAAAAATTCACCAGTATGAGTTTTTAGGCGAAACCGAAACACACCGAATGTACAAGGGAGACCAAATTTTACTCCCCGCAAAAACTGGAGATGGACACATTGTTTTAACGGTTAGCAATACAGTCGGCGATTTTGCTATACACACGCCAGCGGGAACTCAGCATATTGCATTGAGTGAAGAACGCGAGCTTGACATTGATGGCGATGGCGAAGGCGATATTATTTTATATGTTAGCGATGTTAGTTCTTCTGACGCAAGTCGAGGGGCTGAAGTTCGCATGATTGACAAAAATTCTGAAGATGCCTACATCGACAGTTTTGACACCGAAGAAAATTCGCTTGAAGAGTCAACGCTTGGTTCAACAATTGTCAATACCTCAAAACAAAATTCTTCTAGGCAAGTTGTTATTCACGAAGATAACAGAACATATCCGTTTACAATTCGAATTACTTTTCGTTCTCCTTGCGTTTTCCGCTATCTTATTGACCCCGACCGTACAGTGCGCCGAAACACGACTGTAGAAAATTATTATCGAAACGGAGACTCCATGACTTTGTCGCCAAATGATGGTGTTCGCATTTGGACAAGCAATATCAATGCCATGCGAATTCAGGTTGTGGCGAACACTTCTTCTTATGATTTGGAAGTTGGAAAAGCGGGACAAGTCGGTGTGGAAGATATAAAATGGGTTCGAAGCGGAGATAGAAAATACAGTTTGGTTGTACAGGAACTTGACTGATGCTAAAACAAAAAACGTTTTTCTTAGACCAGCATGGTTGCGCAAAGAATCAGGTTGACGGCGAGTTAATGATTACTCGGCTTGAAGCGATGGGACTTGTACGCACAGATTTTCCAGAAAAAGCCGACCTTATAATTGTAAACAGTTGCGGTTTTATTGAAAGCGCAAAAAAAGAAAGTCTTGATTCAGTCTTAAATGCTAAAAATTCGTATCCAAATGCAAAAATTTTACTTGCGGGTTGCCTTGCCGAACGTTACGCTAAAATTTTTTCTTCTGAATTGCCAGAGGCAGATGGAATTTTTGGAAATGGAGATATTTCTGCAATAGATTCCGTTGTAGAAAAACTTTTTTTAGGCGAGCGACCCATTGTAACGCCGCCACAACGGGGTGTTTGCTGTGGTGACAGAAATTTGCTCCTCAATTTTAACGGGAGTGCTTACGTAAAAATCACCGAAGGTTGCGACAATCATTGTACTTTTTGCGCAATTCCATTGATTCGGGGAAAATTGCGTTCTCGACCTGCAAAAGATATTGTCCAAGAAATTGAATTTTTGGTTCACGAAAAAAATATTGTTGAAATAAACTTAATTGGTCAGGATTTGGCAGCATACGGTTGTGGCAAAGAAGATGATGTTTTTTTTGATGGAACAAATGGTCATTCGGCAATGTTTGAAAAACAAAAATCGCCTATATTCAAGACTGAAAATAATCTTAAAACAGAAAAATCATATTTGCTTCGTCTTTTACAAGAAATTGCAAAAATTGATGGAAAGTTTTGGGTGCGACTTTTGTACATCCACCCAGACCATTTTGATTTAGATATTTTACAACTTATTAAGACTGATTTAAGATTTCTTCCATATTTTGACATTCCATTCCAATCGGGAAGCACTTCTGTAATTGGCGCAATGAATCGAAAGGGCAGTGCGGAAGATTATATTTCTTTGGTGGAAAAAATTAAGTCTGAAATTCCAAATGTTTGCATTAGAACGACATTTTTAACGGGTTTTCCTGGCGAAAAAGAGGAAAATGCTTTGGAAACACAAGAATTTCTTAAAAAAATACAAAGTGACTGGAGCGGTTGCTTTTCTTATAGCAAAGAAGAGGACACTCCTGCGGCACGATTTTCTGGAAAAGTTCCCAAAAAAATTGCTTTGCAACGTGCTAAAGTGCTAGAATCCATTCAGGAAAAAATTACCGAAGAACGTTTGAGTTTACGCTTGGGGGAGGTTTACGATGTTCTTGTTGAAGAAATTGTTGCGCCTTCTGAACAATCAGATTCGGGGCTTGCTATTGGTAGAACTTGGTTTGAAGCCCCCGAAGTTGACGGAAATATTGTGATTCGTTACGAATTAGATGATAAGAGGGCAGTGAACTCAATTGTGCCAGGAAAATTTGTGCGCGTAAAAGCTTTGAGCGTTTCTGGCGTAGACATTGACGGCATTTTTGTGGGTGAATAAATGGATTCTGAAACCTACCTTAAAGTGTTAAATAAAGAACAAAGGGAAGCGGTCGTTTACAATGGCGATTCTCTTTTGATTTTAGCAGGTGCGGGTTCTGGAAAAACACGAGTTATAACTTTTAGAATTGCGCACATGCTCGACAAGGGAATTCCTCAGAGTCAGATTTTAGCCCTAACCTTTACCAATA
>CALCEK010000295.1 GCA_937900125.1 uncultured Treponema sp.
GCGCATTTTGACGGTTTAAGCCCAGAAGAATCTCAGCTTGAAGAAAATAAAAATCGGCGGTACATAGTTTCTGTCATAATTGCAACTTTTATTACAGGAATACTAGGAATTGTCAATTCAAAACTGATTGGCGATTTGAACGTAAAATTTGTTTGTGCGGGATTTTTGGTCACCGCTTGCCTTTTGATTTTATCCGCGATTGTTGAAAAACGAATGCAAAAATCGCAAGAAAAAAATGCAAGTGCAAACAATTTGCCGCCCTCGTGGAAACAAGCAATTGTGATTGGATTTGCGCAAGGTTGTGGCACTTTACCAGGAATTTCGCGCAGTGGGTCTACAATTGCGGGTGCGCTTTTTTGCGGAACAAACAGAAGCGTTGCGGGAGAATTTTCGTTTATAATTGCAATTCCCGCCATTTTGGGCGCATTTTTGCTTGAGCTTAAGGACGTTTCGCAAATGGCGGACGTGGGACTTTTGCCGATTTTGCTCGGTTGCCTAACAGCATTTGTAAGCGGTTACATTGCGCTTTACCTTTTGATGAAAATTATTCGAAAAGGGCATTTGGAATGTTTTGCCTGCTATTTGATTCCCGTTGGTGTGCTGGGATTGATTTTTTTGTAATGGGGGAAATTGTGAATCTAAAAAATTGGAAAAAATTTTGCGCTTTGCTTTTTACATTGATTCTTTTTTCTGGAATTTTTTTGTGTGCGGAAGATTCGGATTCGAATCAAATTTCAGAATCAGCCGAAAAAGTGAAGGAAGATGGAAAGCAACTTTTGTTTGACATAAAAAATGCCCTTGAAAAAGCGGGCGATTCTTTTGACGAACGAGTGCGAACGCTAACATCTCGCGCCTGTGTTGGAAAATGGGAATTTAAAAACGGCAATTGTACAACAACTATTGAATGTTTGGAAAATGGCACAATGAGTTTTTCTCAAAAAAATTCTTCAACAAGCACATTTTACCGCGGAACGTACACTTCTTCTTCTACAGAAATTTTGTTTTATGTTAGCTCATGGGAAGAAAAATCGCGCTTTTTTAGAAAATCCCAAGATAAGCAAGAAACTTGGACAATAAGTTACAAAGTTTCAGTTGATAATCCTTCCGAAATGCGAGCGTATTCGGTTCAGTTTCCAAAAGATTCCAACGGCTACGATTTTTCTAATCCAACGATTTTTGTTTTTTCAAAATGAGGAGTGTTTTTCCCTCGCCCGTGCGGTGGCTTCCGCCGTCAAATCTTTGACAATCTCGCCTGCGATTATCAGCCCTGCCACCGACGGCACGAACGCGGCGCTTCCCGGAATGTCGCGGCGGTCGGTGCATTTGTGCTTTGTTCCCGGCGGGCAAATGCAGT
>CALCEK010000296.1 GCA_937900125.1 uncultured Treponema sp.
TTGGAAGGGATGCGTAGGGGCAACTCTACCGGGGGTTCGAATCCCCCTCTTTCCGATATGTCCAGATGCTTTGCACGTTATCGCTGGAAAACCCCGCCAGATTCGGAAGAAAGCAACGGTATTCAGATGGTAGCGGTGCCGAAGTCTATCTGGACTTTTTTGTTTCTTTAGCCTAAATTGTGCAGATTCGTATAAATTGGGGCGGAAAACAGTGATTGTGGATGGTCAAACTGAACCTGTTCGCAAAAGCGATAACGAACTCCCGCTAGAAAACAAAAACACCGAGTGCCTAGCTCTATTCCTTACGAGCGAAATATTCCGTTACCGCCAATTACTTTTCCTACAGAATCTGAATCCCCTTCAGAAATGTAGAAATCACTTTTCCTGTTAATTCTTTCCCTTCAAGCGGGCTGTATTTTCCTTTGCTTGAAAAATTTTCCCCGCAGACAGTCCATTTTTTTTCAAGGTCAACAAGAATTAGGTCTGCTGCAAAACCTTCTTGCAAAAGTCCGCAGTTTTTGCCAAGCAATTCCGCAGGTCGCGCTGACATTTTTTCGGAAAGTCTTTGAAGTGACATTTTTTCTTGGAGACAAAGTTTTGTATAGCAAAGAGAAAACGCAGTTTCTAAACCGCTAAAGCCTGGCGAGCCAGACAATTTGTCTTCTTTTGTATGCGGGGCGTGGTCAGTGGCGATTACATCGGCAAAGTTTTCAAGAAGCGATTTTACCAATGCTTTTCGGTCTGCCTCGCTTCTGAGCGGGGGATTTACGATATGAAGCAGATTTTCTTCGGAATCGCCATTTTCAATTCCCAAATGATGTGGCGTAATTTCAAAAGTTACGTTTACACCGCGTTTTTTTGCCGCTTGGATTTCTTCAATGCACCTCGCCGTGCTAACATGGCACAAATGAATATGACAGCCCGCTTCTTCGGCAAGGCGCAAATTTCTTTGCGTAGCACATTCTTCTGCAAGGAGCAATAATTTGTTTGCCTTAGAAAGCAATTCGTATGCCGATTTTTTTTCTGATTCGGACGGGACTCCGCCGTTTGTCCTAAGTAGAGCCAACGCTTTTTGCCTAAGCGGTTTTGCTTTTGCCGCAAGAAATGGGTCCTCACAATGGCAACTAACAATTAGATTTTTTTTGTTAGCGATTTTCATTGCCTCTAACATAACGGCACTATCGCTAACTTCGTGTCCGTCCTCAGTTATAAGGGGCGTTTCGTTTGAATCGAGCGTTTCTAAATGAGAAATGTCGCTCCCCTTAAAGTTTTTTGTAATGCTCACACTTTGAATGACCTGCGTGTACCCGAACAAAATACCCTTGTTATTGTTGATTTTTGCAAGTTCCGCACTAGAAACAACGGGATTTGTGTTCGGCATAAGAACAACGGTTGTAAATCCCCCAGCAGCCGCAGCTTTTGACCCCGATTCAATGTCTTCCTTTTGAGTTTGCCCTGGGTCGCGAAAGTGCGCGTGCATATCCACAAAGCCAGGAAGAAGCGTAAGCCCCTTTGCATCTACGCAAAAGATTGAATTATCCTTAAGAAGTTCGGCAGTTGCTTCTTTTGTCGGAAAACCAGTGATAATTCCGTCCTCCGCAAAAAGCGCGGAATCTACAAGGTCAAGATTTTTGTCAACAAGATGTGCATTGTAAATCAGCAATTTTTTCATCAATCTTCTCCAATGGAAGCCGCACTGTAAAGGGAATCGCAGTAAAGGCAACGATATTGCGCTTTTTCTCGGTCAACAAGGCGAAACTCCGCAGGAACGTAGTGTTCGGTTCGGGTGATACAGCGGGGATTTTTGCATTGAATGACATTTGTCACTTTGTCGGGAAGCTGCATTTTGATTTTTCGGGCGATTTTTGACTCTTGAATCACATTTACCGTGATGTTTGGGTCGATAAAGCCCAAAACGCTATAATCAATGTTGATTATGTTATCAATTTTGATAATATCTTTTGTTCCTGATTTTTGGGACGAAGCGTTTACAATCAAGGCGCATGTGAATTTTGCCTGATTTAAGCCTAACCACTTAAAAACTTTCCAACCAGAGCCAGCTTTTATGTGGTCAATGACAAGTCCATTTTTGATTTCTTCGATATTGAGCATAATTTCTCCTTACAAACAGCCTGTTAATTTTGAAATTAGAGCCATTCGCGCGTACATTCCGTATTTTACTTGCTTAAAATATGCGGCTCGCGGGTCTGCGTCTACATCTGTTGCAATTTCGTTTACACGAGGAAGCGGGTGTAAAACAATCATGTCGGGCTTTGCAAGGCGCATTTTTTCCTTGTCAAGAATATAGCTGTCTTTTAGCCGAATGTAATCTTGTTCGTTAAAAAATCTTTCCTTTTGGACGCGGGTCATATACAAAATGTCAAGGTCAGAAATCACATCTTCAAGGCGTTCCGCAGTTGTATACTCAACACCAGCGGGTTGTAGCACAGTTTTTATGTAATATTCGGGGAGTGCTAATTCCGTTGGACTTATAAAAACGAATTTATTGTGCGGATAACGGCTCATCGCTTTTGCAAGAGAGTGAACGGTTCGCCCAAATTTAAGGTCGCCGCAAAAACCGATTGTTTGTCCTTCAAAACTGCCTTTTAATGCTCGAATTGTTACAAGGTCGGTTAAAGTTTGCGTTGGGTGATAATGTCCGCCATCGCCCGCATTTATTATTGGACACGCACTAAATTGTGAAGCTAAAAAAGCCGCGCCTTCTTGCGGAGAACGAATTGCGATAACGTCAACATAGGAACTTACAACCCGAATTGTATCTGCGAGCGTTTCTCCTTTTGTTGACGATGAAGAAGCTGCGTCAGCAAAGCCTTCAACTGTTCCGCCTAAATGGAGCATTGCAGCTTCAAAAGAAAGACGGGTTCTTGTGCTTGGCTCAAAAAAAAGTGTCGCAAGAATTTTCCCGCGACACACATCTTGAAATGAAATAGGGTCTACAATAATTTGTTCTGCTAAAGCACAAATTTCATTTATTTCTGAAACTGTCAAATCTCCAGGCTCTATGATATGTCTGCCTGTCAACATATACGCCCCCTTGATGCAAGTTTTAGGTCATTTGTTTGCAAAGCGCAAAATCAAATAACGCTAAGAGTGGAAACAAAGTTTCCTAACGTTTTTGCAGTATACAAAAAAAAATTGCTTTTAGCAATAAACTTATGCTTGGCATTGTCTACAACACCTGCAACGAAAAGAATCTGTAGATGTTTCGGCTACGCCTCAGCATGACGGAAATAATGTCCGCATTACACGCAAGACTTAGAAATTATCTACCGATTAAAGTGTCTAGTTCTGCGTTTAATGCCAAAATTGAATCCGAAGGATTTAATGCAACAACTTGTTTTAGGTAATATTGCGCACGCCGCCAGTCTTTTCTATTATAATAGATTCTGTAAAGCCGATAAAGCGAATCTTGGTTGCGCGGATTCGCTGTTAAACTTGAGCGCAAATCGCTTAAAATGGAATCGTCATCGGTGTCTAAAAGACTTTTTTGATAGTACAAAATGCTTTTCATTCGCGAAGATGATTGTGGCAAATTGTCTTCTATAAATTGTTGCGCTTGGCTTCTTCTTCCTGTTGCAACAAGGACTTTTATGTATGTTTGTTGCGCAGTTTCGTCTTTTGGGGATTTACTATATAGCTGTTGAGCTAAATTCCATGCTTCATCATTACGACCGAGCATTAAACAAATGTTTGTGTGTTCTGCCAAAAACGATTGATTCGCATTTCCTCGCCGAATTAGGCTTGAACTTAGTGCGTAGGCACTTTCATAATCTTCGGCACGGCTTAATTCTTTTACGCAAATTTCAAGGGCTTTTTCGTTTAACGGGTCTTCTTCTAAAACTTTTTGTGCAATTTCATACGCCGAACTTCCTCCAACTTGTGTTTCTGAGGTTGAAGCCAATTCCGCCGCAAACAAAAGCACTTCTAAATCGTTGGGGTAAAGATTAAGTGCTTTTCCGATTGTTTCTGCGGAAAGCGTATTGTTTTTGTTCCAATCGCGCTGCAAACTTGCCCTAAGCAAAAGATAATCTTTTCCGTTTGGATTGCTACGTGCATAAACGTCAAGCAGCGAAGAAGCTTTTATAAAATCGCCCTTTGTGACTAAAATTTTTGCGCGGAGTAAAACATAATCAAGATTCTCTGGTTCAATTTGTAAAACACGCAAAACGTAATTTTCAGCCTTTGTGTAATCCTCAAGTGAAAGTGCATTTTGCGCACATAATTCAAGAAGTTGCACATTTTGCGGAGAAGAAAGCAACAAATTCTCTGCGCGAGCAAGCGATTCTTGATATTGACCCGCAAGGTGTAAGGCAGAGGTATAGGCAAAATTTATTTCGCTTACATTTTCAGATAATTTTAATGATTTTTCTAAGTATAAAACGCTTTCCTCAGCTTTTTTTTCTTTTAAGTACAAAGTTCCCAAAAGGTAATTTGCAATAACGGAATCTGGATTTAGTGAAATTGATTCTTTAAGAGAATTTTCAGAATCGTCAAAATAATCTGTGCGAGTTGAATTTCCCGTTAAAACAAGGGACGGCAAAAGCAAAGTAAAAAAGTCTGAGTTTCCCGTACTAGAATCGTAAAGTCCGCGTTTTGCGCTCAAAATCGCGCCCGTGTACGGATTATTGTCGCTCACATTCGGCACTTCCCACGTAGTTCGCTCGGATTGCCAAACCAATTCCATTATGGAAGAACAAATGAGAAGCAAAACTTTTTCGTTTTCTTTGTAATCTTCTGCGGGCGACCTCCTTAATATTTGAACCGCTTGCCTAAGTGCGTCTGGCGAACCATTTTGCGCTAAAGAAAGAGCCTCTTTGTTTACCGAAGAAAAATACGACCGCGAGGTATTTACGTTTATCGGAATGGCAATGGGCTGCCGTTCTGCATTGTCGGTGTTTTCTTCTGAAACTGTTTGGGAATCGGAAGTTTTTGTCGGCGGAGTGGATTTTGGTGTACTCGCACAAGAGAAGCATATAATTTCAGTTGCAAGAAGTGTCAGCAAAAAGCGATACATTTTTTGCATCTGTCGAACCTTCAATTTTCATCTCCGTCCACAAGTGAATCGTCTTCAAGGTAGGGAAAATCTTTTGCGTTTATCTGTTGAACAACAAAAATCACCACTAAGGCAATGCCTATTCCAATCAGAAAAAACGGCCACCACCGCGTTACAAATTCCTTAAATGAAATAGGAATTATATGTGTTGAAAAAAGCTGAAAAAACATTCCCAAAACAATCATCGAAATTGCTGGAAACAAATAAATTGTACGCAATCGTTTTAATCGATATAATCCCGCAGGAAAAAGTGCAAGCCCAGATGCAATCAAAAATGACGGCCACATTTCTGCATAAGAAAATGGCAAAATCTGAAACTCAATTAAAAGAACAATAATTCCGCTTAAAAAAAGAAAAAGTCCCAAATATGCCACAAAACCGCTTCTCATAAAAGCAAAGGCAAAAAAAAGGCAAACTACTCCACTAAACAAAAGCAAAACTGGTCGCCATGCAAAAATAGAATTTTCTTGAACTGACATTCCAACTTTGATAAAAATACCGATTAAAACAAGCAAAAGTCCTAGTGCAAGCATAATATTCAAGCGAACATTGTGCTTTGTTTGAGGAATTTTAAAAAACCGTTGTTTGCGAGAGTCGTTTTCCATTGTGAGTTCCCCTTATTTTCGGACAAAAAAGGCTTGTACAAAAGTTAAAAATAAAGCTAATAATATAGAATACACCATATTTTTGAGTATTGCAACAATGTCTTTTGTTTGCTAAAATTGTGCTATGACTTTATCGCGCTTTTTTAAAAGCCACAAAATCTTAAACTTCCTTTATTTAATCTTAATTTTTTGTTTTTTGAGTTTTTCTTGCGATTTTCATTCGGATTCTAAAAAAAAATCTTTTGCAGACACCCAAAATCAGCTAAAAACTCTACTTTTAGAGCCAAATTTAGACGAAGCAACCCGTTATGCAATAATTAACCGCATAGCGCGAAACCTACTTGCAAAAAATGACTATTCTTCGTTGATTTTGTTTTTGACCGAGTGGGTAGAATCGCATCCCGATGATGAATATAACGCCTATTGGCTTTTGATGACAGCCTATGCCTACCGCGAATCTGACGCTGCTCCCGTTGCCTCATATTATTTTGAGCGAATTTTAAGAAATTACAATGACTTGCTTGTGCAAAATAAATCTGTGCATTTTTTGTGTTTACAAGAGTTGATTCAAATAAGTACCAATTCCGCAAACCGAATTTCCTATTTTAACGAGTTGATTTCGCGCTTTCCAAATGAAGTGAGTACAACCGAACTTTATATGCGCCTTGCTTCCGAGTACGAAAAAGAAGGGGAGTGGGACAACGCAATTAAATCTCTTACGCAATTTTTGGCTCAAGATGATGCTGCAACTATACAAATTACTGGTATACCGAACGCCTATCTTTCTGCACGGCAAATTATAGACTTTAACAACTCGTCAAAAGACTGGACGTTTGAAAATCTTGACGCTTTGGTTGTGGCGGTAAAACAAGCAATTTCTTCTTACAATTGGCGCGCACTTGACCGATACAAATCTAAGGTGAACTTTTTTGCAATGTCTTGGAAACAAGACGAAACCGCAACAAATGCGCAGGAAAATTTTTCAATGCACTCATTTATGTTAGGAAACCGAATTCGCTACAACGAAGAGCTAGACGAATCCTCTTCGCCAACCGAAGCCTATCTTAGAACATGGGGTTGGAGTAACTATATAAATGTCTGGTATTTATACTTCCGTAAAGTAAATTTTCCCGCTGACCCCGAAATTCACGGACGCTGGGAATGGGCGGGAATCTACTACGGAGAAAAATTGTGAAAAAAAAGGGCATATATATTTTTTTTTGTCTTTGTCTTGAATTGGGTTTTTCTTGCTTTGCAGAGGATTTATCAATTTCAGATAATTTAAATAAAACGCAACCTAGCGATTCTTCGACGGAATTTTTGGAGACAAAACTTGAAGAAGAATTGTTTGTGCAAAATGAAAATGCCTTTGTAGAACAAACAGCCATAACGGACGCAGAAGAGCAAAAATTATTTTCAGATGAATTTAATTTTGAAGAGAATTCTTTTCAATATAAAGAATTAGAATTAGAAGGCGCACAGCATCAACTTACAAAAAAAATCCGTGAGCAATTTTTAACAGAGCGCGGGCAAAAAATAATAATTGCTTCGTTAAAGGCAAGTGAACTTTATCTTCCATATATAAGGCAAAAATTAGAAGAAAAAAATCTTCCTATGATTTTGCAATATTTGCCGATTGTTGAATCAAATTTTGTTCCACAGGCGGTTTCAAAAACTGGAGCTACGGGAATTTGGCAATTTATGGAAAATAGTATGGCTCCCTTTTTAAAAAAAGACCCTTGGTTTGATGAACGCCGTGACCCTTGGCTGAGTACAGACGCTGCTCTTGCAAAACTTTCAGAAAATTTTAAGATTACACCCAAAATTTACGCAACAGACATTGACTTAAACGCGCTCCAGACTTTTAAGCGTGGCTTGTATGGTTCACATTCTTTTAGGGATGACGGAAAAAAATTCCACCATGTGCTAGACAAATTAAAGGCAACCCCAAAAGACACTTTTATAAACGCACTTCCGATTATTTCTAATATACAAATTTCCCCGTTTAACCTTGTAAAAGATGATTTTTTCCCATTTGAAGAAGGTACGATTGATTTTATTTTTTTGCGAAACGTTTTTATCTATTTTGATGAAAAAACACGAGAGCAAATTTTAGAAAAAATTTCGCGGGCATTAAAAAATGATGGAATTTTGTTTTTGTCAGTGAGCGAAATTCCTTGCATTGAACCTTCTGATTCTATTCCGCTAGTAAAGCAACACTCAAAAAACGTTTATTATCTAAAAAAAATCCCTTTAGAAGAAAAGCGGAAGTTTACAAAGTCTGGAAATACTCTTAATTTGTTACAAAACACAAAACCGCCAAAAAAAGAAAATAATTTTGAACAAAAACATTTTCAATCCTCGGCAAAAAATCTCTCTTTTGCGCAAAAAGAAAAAACAAAAAACTTAAATCTCTGCGATTCTGAAAAACAGGAAAAGACAATAACTGTTTCTGAGCAAAACGTAGTGGATATTTGTGAACTTTGCCTTGATTTTGTTAGCAAAAAAAATTATTTGAGCGCGTCAGAATCCCTAGAAGCGTATACATTTAGCCCTGCGACAATGGAATATCGCTGGTATTTAGAAGGAATTATCGCAGTCGAAAAAAAAGACAAAAAATCAGCTTTAGAATTTTTTTCAAAAGCATCGCTATTAAATGGAAGATTTTGGCCTGCCCTATTCCAAGCGGGACTTTTGCTAAAAGAAAGCGGAGACGCACATTCTTCAAAAAAAATGTTCCTTTCTTGCGCAAAAGAACTAGATTCTTACATACAAAATGAAAAAACGTGCTATAATTTTCTTATGGAACAATTTAGTCCCGACTACTTTTTGCAACTTTGCAACACTTACATTAAACAAGAAGAAGGCAGGTAACTATGGCGGCGTTTTCAAAAGAGGCGTTCATTAGTGGCTTCATTGCGGAAACAACTGAACACCTTGAAACAATAGATTCGGACATTGTTACGCTAAAAAAGTCGCAAAAGGATTATCAGGTGCTTGCCGAGATTTTGCGCGAACTGCACACAATAAAAGGTTCGGCAAGAATGCTCGGTTTTCCCACAATAGAAAGTCTTTCTCACGGGCTAGAAGATGTTTTTAAGGGCGTTCGGGAAGAAAAGTACGAAGTTACCGACCACATTGTGCGCCTTACCCTAAAAACATCTGAGCGGATAAAAAAAGCCCTTGACGCAATTCACGCGACTGGAAGCGATTCTATTGAAATTAGCGCGTACACTGAAGCATATACAAAAGCCTCTGCGGGATTGTTTTTTTCACTCGAATCTCTTGAAGACGGAGCGGAAAAAGAGGATTCTGAGGAAGTTTTGCAATGGAAAGACGGAGAGGCAACTTCGCTAGAAAATATTACTTCCATTAGAATCGACCTAAACCGCATAAATGAAATCGTTCGTGCGTTTAACAATATAATCATTCGGCAATTTCGCTTTAAACACCAGCTTGAAGAATTGGAAGAAAAAATTAATTCTAGCGAAGGAGTCGGTGTAAAAAAATTCCCGAGGCAATTAAAGGAAGATTTGCTTTTAACCGAAAGTGCCATTTTTGACACTCAGCACAGACTTTTAAACCTTAGAATGTTGCCGCTAGAAATTGTGCTTTCGCCACTCAGAAAAGAAATTGATTCTGAAACTTTAAAATTAGGAAAAAACATAGAATTTTCTGTTCCCACAACAGATTTTATGATGGACAAGGCAATCCTAGAAAAGTTACGCGATATTTTGCTCCACATTGTAAGAAATTGCATTGACCACGGAATTGAAAGTCCAGAACGGCGCAAAGAATTGGGAAAAGATGAAACTGGACACATTCAAATAAAAGCTCAGCAGATTTCAAATCATATTGTAATTTCTGTTTCGGACGATGGACAAGGAATCCAGTATGAAAAAGTAAGAAAACGCGCGGAACTTTTGTATCCCAAACAAAAAAAAGATATTGAAACGATGGATAATCGTGGCTTACAGCAGTATCTTTTTTTGTCAGGATTTTCAACCACAGAAACGCCAACGCAACTTTCGGGACGTGGAGTTGGACTTGATGTTGTGCGCGACCACATGGAAAAAATCAAAGGGAGAATCAGACTTCACACAAAAGAAAATGAAGGCACAACTTTTGAACTTACCATTCCGCTAACACTTGCAACCCAGCAGGGACTTTTTATTCACGCGGGGCAGATGAAATTTATGGTTCCCTCTCATTACATCACAGAGATTATGGAACTTGACAAAAAAAAGCTCGCAATTATGCAAGGACAATCGTTTGTTACCCACCGCGGACAACTTATTCCTGTTTATTATCTTTCTTCAATTATCGGGCAAGAAAGTCATTCGGACAATAGTTCAATAATAATCGTTGAATACTTAGAAACGCAAATTGCAATTGTTGTAGATTCAATCGACCAATACGAAAACGTTGTTGTAAATCCACTTCCGCCGATTATGCAAGCAATGCACTCTTTGCAGGGAATCGTTTACGATGAAAATTATGCGATTATTCCGATTTTGAACATTCCAGACATAATGTCAAGAATGAAGCGGCTCTTAGCTTACGACATTAAAAAATACGAAACAAAAAATAAAAAGCGAGTTTGCACCGTTTTGGTTGTTGACGATTCTTCCACAACGCGGCAAATTGAGCAGACCATTTTTGAAACTGACGGTTATCACGTGGAAATTGCGCAAGACGGAATTGATGCTTTAGACAAATTAAAATCTAAACATATTGAGATCGGAAGAGCGTCGTGTAGGGAAAGAGTGTAGATCTCGGTGG
>CALCEK010000297.1 GCA_937900125.1 uncultured Treponema sp.
TAGACTTCGTTTTCTCGACGAACAAGACGGTTCGCTCAAGAAACGTGCGGAAAAGACCGATTTTGCCTTGGAGTGCTTAATTTTCATTAATGCGTGCGAACAGAGCCTTAAAATTTAAAAATGCAATTCACGTCAAAAAAATGACAGTTTAGGACAAAACGAAAATTTATCGTATTTTTTATTTGACAAAAATAAAATAGGGCGTTTATCATAGATTATTGAATAAAAAGATTGTTACGGATTGTGCCGGCAAAACTTTTTGCTCCACAAAGAAAAGGGGTAATGGGTTTTGCCTTTTTTCTTTTAAACAAGGCTCTTTTAATTTTTGGAGGATATATGAACAAGTATGATGGTTTAGCTCGAATCATTTTGCAGAATGTTGGTGGAAAGTCCAACATTACAAGTGTAACCCACTGCGTTACAAGGCTTCGTTTTAAGCTCAAGGACGAAAGTAAAGCTCAAGACGAAATCCTAAAACAGACCGATGGTGTTGTAAACATTTTAAAAGCTGGCGGTCAGTATCAAGTTGTTATTGGACAACACGTGCCTGATGTTTATGACGCAGTTGTTTCTGTAGGACATCTTGAAAGTTTGGCAGAATCTACGGATTCTTCAGAAGATGGTCCAAAGGAAAAGCAAAATGTGTTTAACGCCTTTATTGGAATTGTTACTGGCGTATTTACACCGTTCCTTGGGATTCTTTCTGCCTGCGGTATTATAAAAGGCTTGCTTTCTTTGTTCGGAGCGATTGGCGTTCTTGACCCCAACGGAAGTACCTATGCGTTCTTAACTGCAATCGGCGATGCCGCATTTACAATGATGCCTGCGGTTTTAGGTTATACAGCCGCAAAAAAATTCAAACTTCCTGAATTGGAAGGAATTGCAATCGGTTTAATTTTGTGTTATCCCGAACTTAAACTCGGAATCAACGGCGGTTCTTTTGACGGACATATGAATATTTTTGGGATTCCCGTTTTGTGGCCCGCAGCAGGTTATCTTAGCTCCGTAATTCCAGTAATTTGTGCCGTAGCTTTTGCGGGATGGTTTGAACGGCTTTACAAAGATTATATTCCGAATGCAATCAAGATTTTTGCTGTTCCGCTTATCACGCTGATTATCACTTCTTGTTTAACATTCTGGGTAATTGGTCCGATTTCTTCTTTGCTTTCTAACCTTTTGTCTACATTCTTCACATGGCTTTCTTCTTTAAGCCCGATTATTACTGGACTTTTGATTGGTTTCTTCTGGCAGATTTTGGTTATGTTTGGTTTGCACTGGTCACTTGTTCCGCTTGCATTGCTCAACTTTACAATGTTGAACGCGGGTCAAGGTCCTGGAGATACAATCCTTGTTGCTATGTTCGGAACAACATTTGCGCAAACAGGTGCGGTAATCGGAATCATGCTTAAAACAAAAGATAAGCATTTAAAGAGCCTTTGTCCTCCAGCAATTATTTCTGGAATCGCGGGCGTTACAGAACCTGCAATTTATGGTGTTACACTTCCTAAAAAATGGCCATTCTTCCGCACTTGTGGAATTGCAGCTATTGCGGGCGCAGTGCTTTGTGCAAGTGGTGTAGTTGGAACTTCAATGGCAGGTATGGGCATATTTGGCTACACAGCATACCTCGGAACAGAAGCTTCACAGGCTTATGGCGGATTAGCTGCGGGAAGCATGAGCAAGATGGTTATTGCAATTATCGTATCGCTCGTTTGTGTTGTTGCGGGTGCTGTTTGTGAATTGATTTTCTACAAAGACACCGTTCCAGCCGATAAAAATGCAAAAGCTCCTGCAAAAGATGGAGATTCAGCAAATGCAAAAGCAGAGGGTGTAGACTTAGTAGCTCCGCTTTCTGGTTCAGTTGTTGCTCTTACAAGCGTAAAAGATGAAGCATTTTCTTCTGAAACTTTGGGCAAGGGTTGCGCTATAGTTCCGACTGTTGGCGTTGTAAAAGCTCCGTGCGATGGAACGGTTTCTGTTTTGCCAGATTCTCGCCATGCGGTTGGGCTTACAACAAGTTCTGGTGCCGACATTTTAATTCACGTTGGAATGAACACCGTAGAACTCAACGGCAAAAATTACACCGCAAAAGTAAAAGAAGGTCAGGCGGTAAAAGCGGGAGACGTTCTCCTTGAATTTGACATTGACGCAATTAAGGCGGCGGGCTACGACATTACAACGCCTGTCATTATCAGCAATGCTGACGATTACGCAAACATTGATGTGTTGGCGCAAGTTGGTACAACAGTTCAAACTGGCGACAAATTGCTTTCTGCATCAAATATCTAAAAAAATAATTCCATCTGCAATGCGGGTGGAAAATCAAACGGCTGTCTATAAGGCAGCCATTTTCATTTTTGAGAGGTAGAATAATGAAAGGATATACAATGCCAGAGGGCTTTTTGTGGGGCGGCGCGACTGCCGCGAATCAGTGCGAGGGCGCGTATCTTGAGGGCGGAAAGACGTTGAGCGTGCCAGATATGCTGTTGGGTGGCGATGTAAAGACTCCGCGCACGTTCTTGCCCGTAACCGACCCAAACGCCTTTTACCCCAGTCACGAGGCTATCGATTTCTATCATCATTACAAAGAGGACATTGCGCTGTTTGCGGAAATGGGCTTTAAGGTCTTCCGTATGTCTATCAACTGGGCGCGCATTTTCCCAGACGATTCGGGAAAGGCGAACGAGGAGGGCTTGGCGTTCTATGACAGCGTGTTCGACGAGTGCAGAAAGCACGGCATAG
>CALCEK010000298.1 GCA_937900125.1 uncultured Treponema sp.
TAGGGCAAAGTGCGGTGTTTTTAAAGCTGGGCGACGCCCAACCCAATTTTCCCCAAAAAAATAGATTTTTCGGCTGGTATCCCCTAGCAACGCTTGTCGCCTCAACATAACTGGCGGGATACTGCCATTCTTATAGAAACCGAACGGCAGTTAGTTAAAAATTTGTTGATTTACCCTAAAGTTTTAGTAATAGCTGAAGAGAAATAGCTGTCGTCCATGCATTGCTGAGTGAAGTGGTTACGCTGTTGTTGAAAATATTCCAATTGGTGTCTAAAATTACTTTTTCTGAGAATGCGTAAGAGAATCCCAAGTTCAATTCTTCGCTAAAGTTATTTCCGATTGAGTCTGTGGAATTAGAACCATAATACCAAGTGCCTGTTTTGGTGTCAGACCCGCTTTGGCTTACTACGTGGTACCAAGAGGGGAATCCGATTGAACCGCCAAGATTTAATGTGAATTTTTCTGTGGCAACATATTGAACGCCTACATCTATCTGCGGAATAAAACTGAATATATGCTTATTTGTTTTGCTGTCGCCTGTTGTGTGTTCATTTGCAAAATAAAGCGGACCTGAAACACCAAGCCCCACCGCAACATTATCCGCAGGAGTAATTGTTACACCATAGCCAGGCTCAAGGATAAATTCATTTCGCAAATAAGTTTTGCCGTAATTGTCTTCATTAAATACACCATAAAAACGGCTTGTAAAATCCAAACTTACAGACTGTTGAATAATTCCATTTTCTGGAAAATCAAGCCCCGTTCCAAGTCCCAAAATAAATGCACCCCAACCTTTATCTGTAATAATTGTATAAGTTCCAGAAGAAGTTGAATTTTTATCTGCATTTGCATAATAACCTATGTTCACATGAGGTGTAAGGAAAAGGTCGCCGAGTTCTAAATTAAGACCCGCAGAAAGTTCTGGATAAACAACAGAATTTGCCGTTTTTGTTGTATTAGTTGTTCCCCCTACAGTTGTTTTTGAGCTTGAATCATTATTCAGCATATAAATTCCAAATTTAATGCCAAGATTGTCGCCAATCCCTGCAAGAACACTGTAAGAAAGATTTGGAGAACTTGTGTTGCTCCAAGTTGCAGAAGTGCTATCAGATGTTGAAGTGGAAGTCCATTTTCCAAATGTTGTTTCTAAATAAGTTCCAATGTAAATTGAACCAAAATTGCGGGCAGCCCCCACTTTTAAAGTTGTAGTGTTAAAGGTCAACTCGGCAAATAATTTTTCGGGCTGAACATTTCCCCAGCCGTTAACATCCATAAAATCATCAACATCCGTGCCAAATCTACCACTTGTAGATTCACTCGTTAAAGAGCTTGCGCTAAATGACCAATTTTCATTAACAGGCTGAGAAATGGCAATAGATGTAAATACCCCCCCCAGTATAACAATACTGGCAACCTTTCCAATTTTTTTCATAAAAACTCCTATTTTGGCAATAAACTTGAGCGAAAAATCCAATTTCCGAACAAGTCTATTCCAACACAAAATATTTTATAAAATAAAAAACATTTGTCAACATTTTGCATCGAACATTCTTTTGCAAATCACGCGCACAGTTTTTCCGCACACACGCACTTTCTTTGCGAACTTTGCGCATTCTCCCCAAACCCAAAATAAAATTCGCGCGGCAAGTGGCGTTTTTTTTCCGATAAAGTAGGTGGAGGAAACAATGAGAAGTCGGTTTTTGGTCGCAAAGTTTGCGGTTTTTTGCGCATTACAGATGTTGATTTTGCCAAGTTTTGCAGAACAGCCCGTTTCTATCCGTTACAGCGGTGGCGGAAACTATACACTTGTAGAGCGGAGTGATTTACGCCGTTACGATAACGGAAAATACACAGGACTTGTCAGCACAGAAGTCCGCTCATTTATGGTGCAACACGAAAATTCTTTTTACGATGGCGTTTTTTATGTTTCGCAAGACACGCGCCGACAACTTGTTCAGGTTTCTGAGGGGATTCACGATTCCATCGAATCGGCATTTACAATTTCGCCCGAAGGAAAACTCACCATGAAAATTGACAACGGCTACCCCTCGTTTCGTAGTTTTCCCGCATACATTCACGATTCCATTTCTAAAGGCGACTCTTGGCAGGCGGAAGCCGAACGCGCGGTTGACCCGCTAAACAAAAATATAGTAACAATTTTGCCCATGCTAGTTCAGTACACTTACGAAGGCGATTCCGTTTACAATGGCGAAGAAGTTTTTCAGCTAAAAGCAGAATGGGCTACGCGCTATGGCATTTCTTACCGCGACCCAAAGGGCGACTCGGAGTTGCAAAAGGCGGTTGGAAGTCACAAGGCGACAATTAGTGTGAGCAAACGCACAGGTCACGCGCTTTTGGTGCGCGATACGGTTGACGAAACTTTTTTTTACCGCGACGGAACGCAGGTTGCCTTTAAGGGAACAATTTCACTCTTTACAAAATACCCGCCAGTGTATGACAAAGGGAGCGTCATTCGGGCTTTGCAGCGGGTGGCAGTTGTTTCGCCCCAAGATGCGCAAAAATCTTCTTTTTCTGATTCTGAAGGTGGGGGAGATTCAAATTATTCTGGCAGTAATAATAAAAACTCAAAAAGTTCAAATTCAAAAGGCAAAACAGAAAAGGCAAATGCTCGGGATTCTTCTGCAAACACCAAATCTCAAGCGAGTAAGGAATCAAGTACTCCGCAAAAAGACAAAAAAAGTTCGGCAAAAGCGGAAATTTCTTCTTCTTTAGAAAAAACGCTTTCCTCCGCAGAAGAAAATGCGCCGCTTGCAGTTGAGCAAACAGACGCGGGCTTACGAGTTAGCATTCGCAATTTGCGCTTTAAAAGCGACAGTTCAGAATTGCTCCCAGGAGAAGAAGAGCGGCTTGACCAAATTGCAGAAATTTTGCGCCAAATTCCAGAATCGCTTTTTTTGGTGGAAGGTCATACCGCATCAACTGGAAATCCGCGCGGAGAGGCACAACTTTCGCTTGAACGCGCCCACGCTGTAGCGCAATTTTTATCCCAAAGAGGAATTGCCCCTGAGCGTTTTATCTGCAAAGGGCTTGGCGGAACGCGTCCCGTAGCCTCAAATGCCACATCTGAAGGAAAAGCGCAAAATCGTAGGGTTGAAATTACCATTTTGGAATAGAATTTTCCCAAAAAGTGCGTCATTTTGCCCCATCGCGTGAATGTGGCGACACCCATGAAAATGCGCGTTTTGTTTGCAAAAGGTGGGAATCTTTTATTTTGCGGATAAAATGCGGTGTTTTTATAGCTGGGTGCCGCCCGAATCAATTTTTCAAAAAAGTTGGCACAGTTCTTGCTACACAATATTGTGAAAATCAAAATTAAAAGAGGTAAAACTATGAACGAACTTTCAATTTTAGACGCTTTATTAAATGCCGCTTGTGCTTCTGACTGTACGCCACGCACTCAGTACAATTTGCCAAACACTGACGTTTTGCAAAAAGATGATTCTTACGAAATTTTTATGGAACTTCCCGGTCGCGATGAAAACGATGTGGAACTTTCTATAAAAGACAACGTTCTTACCGTAAAATCTGTGCAAAAAGCCGAAAACACCGAATCTAAAGCGGAAACAAAATGGCTTTTGCGCGAACGCAAAACTTTGCAATTTTCCCGCTCATTTACGCTTCCAAAAGATTGCGACTGCGAAAATGTGAGTGCGGAGTTCAAAAACGGTATTCTTAAAATAACATTAAAACGTAAAGCCGAATCTCAAGCTCGCAAAATCACCATCCAAGCCGCGTAACCCACCCACTCCGCAACTTTGCACGAGCAACCGCCGACTTCTGCGGGGAAACCGCTGGCTTGCGCGGAAAACCGCAGACTTGCACGAGCAACCGCTAACTTTGCGCGTGGGCGACTGCTGACTTTGCGCGAGCAACCGCTGACTTTGCGCGAGCAACCACCGACTTTTGCGGGGCAACCGCTAACTTTGCACGAGCAACCGCCAACTTTTGCGGGGCGACTGCTGGCTTGCGCGGGCAACCGCTAACTTTGCGTGGAAAACCGCTAACTTTGCGTGGAAAACCGCCAACTTGCGCGAGCAACCGCCGACTTTTGCGGGGCAACCACCGACTTTTGCGGGGCGACTGCTAACTTTGCGTGGGAAACCGCTGGCTTGTGCGGGGAAACCGCTGACTTGCGCGGGGCAACCGCTGGCTTTGCGCGAGCAACCGCCTATCGCCCTCAGAATGACGGGCAAAAATCGTGTTTCCCCAAAAATGACAAAATTTCATCAAAAGGATTTCTGTATATTTCCATTTTACTGCTTTACTGCGTTGAATTTCATATTTTATTATGATAAGATAGCGACAAGGTGGGAATTACGCATGATTTATGCGAAAAATGGAAAAAGTAATTTAAAAAAAACTTCCTTAAGGGATGATGGTTTAGACTATGGAAATATGAGAATTGCAATTGCGATTTCTGCTTTTATGGCGATTGCTTCTCTTGTACTTTTGATTCGATTTTTCTTTTCAAAAACAAACCAATTTATTCCTGGAATAAACAATATGTGGAGCGAAAGGGCGATTTGTGCGCTCATGTTCGTGGTTAGTCTGCTTGTTTTAATAGAAGGAATTTTGTATGTTAAGAACAAAATTAAAATTCCACACCCGCTTGTTTCAACTTCGCTCATTGTTTACGAAGGAATTTGCTACAGTTTTTGCATTTTTACTTCGATTCTTCAAATCAGCGAAGGTGAGATTTTTCCGATTTTTATTATTTTGGCAGCTTTAGTTTCAGTTTTGTTTTACATTTTTCCAATTTGGTCATTTTTGCTTTTTTCGTGCGCAGTCGCATTTTTTTTGTATGTCTTGAATTACGTGAATCTGGAGACTCAAGAAATTTTTACAAAAAGCAATATTTTTGACGCTTGCCTTCTTGTTGCCATTTTGACCATGATTAGCTCAGTCCGATTTATCGAAAAAGTTCGTGCAATAAACATTGAAATCAAAAACAAAGCGATGAATCGGGAATTAAAAAAATTGTCATATTTTGACGCGCTCACTCATTTGCGAAACCGCTACGCCCTCCGCCAAGATTACGATAAATATATTCAAAAAGATTTAATTGTAATGCTAACGGACGTTGACGATTTTAAGTTTTTTAATGACAATTTTGGACACAATGTCGGAGACGAAATCCTTGAAAATTTTTCAAAAGCCCTGCGTTCTATTTTTTCGCGCGATAATTGTTACCGTTTTGGTGGCGATGAATTTTTGGTGATTATTTCTGATTTTAGCGAAACGGATTTTCTTAAACGGCTTGAATTATGGAATGACAATTTTACGCCAGTTGAAGTGGAAGGCACAATGCTAAAGGCATCTTGCAGTCGCGGTTACATTTTTGGCTATGCGGCATCCACAGAAGATTTGCGCAAAATGATTCAGCTTTCTGATGTTCAACTGTACGAGGCAAAGCGGCGCGGCAAAAATTGTTCGGTGGGACTTTCGTTTAATTCCGCCTTAGAAAAAGATTCTATTGCGACTTTTTACACACGTAGCGGCCGCCCAACTGGGATTGACACTTTAACTGGTGCGCAAAATATGATGTATTTTCGTAACAAAGCGTGGATGGTGTTAAACAACAGAACGGCGGTTGGCGACACAATTGTCATTATTTATTTTGACCTTGAACACTTTAAAAGATACAACGAATTGCACGGTTTTATTGAAGGCGACAAATTGCTGAAAAGTTGCATTTTTGTGCAAGGCCTTGGGCATGGCGTTATCAGAACCATCGCGCGCGATGTAACGGAAGCTACGAGGTAATGATACATCGCGCGCGATGTATCATTACCTCGTAGCTTC
>CALCEK010000299.1 GCA_937900125.1 uncultured Treponema sp.
AAGCAGAAGAACAAGTTGAAACTCTTGAAAGCAACATTCTTGTCATAGAGAACGACCCGTCAAACCACGATGCTATTGATGAAATTTTCCGTGCAGCCCATACTTTAAAAGGTGGTTCTGCTACTGTTGAAATGTCAGAATTAACAGAATTCTGTCATGATGTAGAAGATTTGCTTGATGCTTTGCGCGGTGGTAGTGTAGGTGTTTCTGAACCGATTGTAGATGTATTGCTCAAATCTATAGATATTATAAAAGCAATGCTAGAATCCCGCAAAGGCGGTGCAATTTACCAAGAAGATGTTTCTCCTATGGTAAGCAAAATAAATTCTTTTATTCCACAAAAAGCATCTAAGAAAAAAGCACCAGTTCAGTTGCCAGCGGGAATGATAGGTGCAAAGCCAGCTACCCCCGCTCCTCAGGTAGCTCCTGCGCAAGAAGATTCGGGGATGCCTCCAATTCCTCCTTTAACGGAAGATGATTTTAACGAGTTAAAGCAAGCTTGTCCTGAAGGACAAAAAATGTGGGTTATAAATGTTACATTTGATGAAAGTAACCCCATGAATAGTGTTGGAGGAATTCAGGTTTTTGCAGCTCTTAAAAATAGTGGAACTGTTTTAAAAACGATTCCTGATTTTGAAGCTCTTTATGAAGATGAATTTCACCCTCAAGTTATTTATTATATTGCTACAGCAGTTAGTGGCTCTGAGCTTGAAGATGCGGCTTTCTTGGACGATGTAACGTTAGCAACTGACGCGCGTGAAGTAAATGATGAAACTTATGCAAGTTTAGGGGGGGGGGCTGTTGCGCCCGATGCAGCTTCAGTTCAGGCCGCTCCTGTTGCGGTTGCTGAACCTGTACCTGTAGCAGAAACTTCTGCTCCAGTTGAGGCAGCTCCCAAGCCAGAATCTGCACCTGTTGCAAAGGCAGCACCTGCCGCTCAACCTGCAAAAAAGCCGACCCCCGCTCCTCATGCTGCAAATACGGCGGGGTCTATTCTTCGTGTTGACTCAAAACGTGTTGATAACCTTATGAACCTTGTTTCTGAAACTGTTATCACAAAGGCTGCTTTTAACCAAATTGGTCTTCACATGGCTGATTTGCAAGTTCAATTGCAAACTTTAAACAATGGTTATAAAGAAAGACAGCATCATATGTTTGAGGATATTCCTAAATATTTTGAAGATGTTGGTGAAGGAACAAATCTAAAAGAAATTCGTCAGCGGCTCGCGGATGATTATGGCGGAATGTCTAGTTGGTTTGATAGTTTTGAAAATGATTTTAAGATTACAGCGAGTAAACTTCGTTCTTCAACACAAAATTTGGGACGCATTGCGAGTGAATTGCAAGAAGGCGTTATGAAGATTCGTATGGTTCCGATAGGAACTATCTTTAATCGCTTTCCTCGTGTTGTTCGCGATTTGAGTCGAGATTTAAATCGCAAAGTAAACTTAATAATTGAAGGTGAAGAAACCGAACTTGATAAAACGGTTGTTGATGACCTCTTAGACCCAATTATGCACTGTGTGCGTAACTCAGTTGACCATGGAATTGAAACTCCAGATGAACGCACTAAATTTGGTAAAGATGAAACTGGAACTTTGATTTTGCGCGCTTCAAATGAAGGAAATATGATTGTCATCGACATAATCGATGATGGTACTGGAATTGAAGTTGATAAAGTTCGCAATAAAGCCATAAAGAAAGGACTTATTAGTCCTAATAAAGTTCTTTCTGACCAAGAGGCTTACAACTTAATTTTCTTGCCAGGTTTTTCAACAAGTGATAAAATAAGCAATGTTTCTGGGCGAGGTGTTGGTCTTGATGTTGTCAAAACAATGGTGGAAAAACTAAAGGGAACTATTTCTGTAACAAGTGAATTACATAAAGGGTCAAAGTTTAGTATTCGTTTGCCATTAACTCTTGCAATTATTCAAGGACTTTTAGTTCGCGTTGGAAAAGAGGTTTATTCAATCCCGATTGCAAGTGTTATAGAGAGCCAGCGTGTTAAACGTAGTAGCATCAATACCATTGATAATTACGAAGTTTTAAATGTTCGTAATGAAGTTATTTCGATTTTGCGTCTAAACCATTTGTTTAGCATAAAAAAATCGAATGACAGTGAGTATTGTTTTATTGTTATTGTTGGTTCTCAAGACAAAAAAATTGGTGTTATGGTTGATGCCTTAATTGGTGAAGAGGACGTTGTTATAAAACCTTTGCGAGACCAGTTTACAACTTCGCCTGGAATCGCAGGTGCTTCAATTTTAGGCGATGGTTCTGTTTCACTGATTATTGATGTTAGTCAACTTTTAGAACTTGGTGTAAAACAAGAAATTGACGCTCAACAAATGCGTGAAGAAGAAGCTATAAAAAATGCGAGTAGAGGGTAGGTAGATGGCAACTATACAGGATAAATTAAACATTCTTGCAAGTACCACACAGGCTGCTGTAGATAGTGGGCTTACCCAAGAAGAATTAGAAGATGAAAAGAGAAGAAACAGTGTAATTGACTACAAAATGGTTTCTTTTTCTTTGGCAGGAAAAGATTACGCAATTGATATAATGAAGGTAAAGGAAATTGCAAAAGCAGGGCATTTTACCTATGTTCCTAACACTCTTCCATTTGTATTAGGTGTTTACAATCTCCGTGGTGAGATAATTCCGATTATCGATTTGCGCTTATTTTTTAACATCAATGTTCCACAACACGATGATAATGTTTTGGAAAATATGTTGATTGTTACTGTCGGAGAGCAGACATTTGGAGTTGTTGTTGACGCGATTGATAAAGTAGTTGGAATACAAAAGAACGCGATTCAACCGCCTCATCCATTGTTTGGTGACATAAATATCAAATATATAAATGGAGTTGTTGAGGCTCAACATCATTTGTATGTTTTGCTTGATATTGATAAAATTTTTGGAATCAGAACTCCTGAAGAAGAAAAAGAGTTAGCGGAAACTGCGAAAGCTCAGTTGGAGCAACGTCAAGCGGCGGCGGCAGAAGTCGCTGCGCAACAACAGGCTCAAGAAGAAGCGAATGCTAACGCAAAGTCTCTTGAAGCAAAGTCAGAAGTTGTAAAAAAAACTGAAGAAGGGGTTGACTTAAATTTTATAGCTGATTCTTTAAAAAATCTTAAAAAATTTACTATAAATTCTTTGACAGAAGGTTGGGTGAAAAAACGCTATGTTGAATGGCGTGATGAACGAGGAGCAGATAAAACTCAGATTCAAAGTGATGCAGATGCAGAATCTTTCTTGAGACCGTTCTATTCAAGGTTTAATGCTGAGTGGTGGACGGAAAATTATGCAGAGCAAGTGTTAAAAGCTCTTCCAGAAAATTCTGCAAAGAATATTGTTGTATGGAATCCAGGTTGTGGCAAGGGATATGAAGCTTACTCTCTTGCATGTGTTCTAAAAAAACGTTATCCTAATGCAAGGGTTAGAATTTATGCGCATGACATTGATTTGCTAAGTGTTGCAAATGCGCCACAAATGACAGTAAGTGAAAAGGTTAGTACGGATTGGTATCAGCCATTTTTAACAAAAACTGTTAGCGGTGATTGGACATTTAACAAGGAAATTAAGGATATGGTTATGTTTGAGTATCATGATTGTGCTCATACAAATAATCTTCCTGATATTGATATTGTTTTTGCCAGAGATATTCTTGCTTTCTTGCCAGATGCTTCTCAGCAGTCAATGCTTACAGACATCCGCGAGAAATTAAAGGGTAATGGTGTTGTAATCGTTGGTGACAACGAAGATATTTCTGTAACAGGACTTTCTAAAAAGGAAATTGGTTCTGTTGCTATATATTCTAAGTAATTTATGCGTTTTAATAGAAAATGCAGGGGGAATTGAATGAGAGTAGAGTACATTAATCCATTCGTTGAAACTTCGTACAGAGTTCTAAAGGAAGTTTTAAGTGGAGCAGATGTAAAGCGTGGAGACTTATATCTTAAGTCAACAGCAATGCCCGTTATGGGAGTAGCCGCGTTGGTTGGTCTTGCGGGTGATGTTGAGGGACGTGTCTTGTTTGACATGACTTTTGAAACTGCCTTGAATGTTGCTTCTCAAATGAATGGAGAACGCTTGGAATCATTTGACGATTTAGCTAAGGCAACAATTAGTGAGTTAGCAAACTTGATTACTGCACAAGCAGTTACAAAGTTGCACGAGCTTGGATTTAAGTTTGATTTAACACCTCCAGCGTTGTTTGCAGGTGAAAAAATGGAAATAGCAGCTTTGAGTGGTACTACTGAGAATGTAGAAGCTCTTATTGTTCCTCTCATTACTGAATTTGGTAAAATAGAAGTCAACGTCGCAATCCGCGAGCGTGCATAACTAAGGAGCAAAATGTATGAAGACAAAACAGGATTTTCCATCAATTAATGAGCGTCCACCTGAAGGTGTTAAACTTGATGGTTCAAAATTTAGAGTGTTAGTTGTTGATGACTCAATGTTTGTTGCAAAACAGTTAACTCAAATCTTGAGCAGTGATGGTTATGAAATTGTAGCTACAGCTCAAGATGGAAAAGAAGGCGTTGATAAATACAAAGAGTTATGTCCGAATGTAGACCTTGTTACGATGGATATTACTATGCCTCGTATGGATGGAATTACAGCTTTGGAACAAATTATGGCCTTTGACAAAAACGCAAGGGTTGTCATGGTAAGTGCTTTGGGCAAAGAAGAATTGGTTAAGAAATCTTTGCTTGCTGGTGCTAAGAATTACATTGTAAAACCTCTTGACCGCAAAAAAGTTCTTGAAAGAATCAGTGCGTCTTTGAAATAGCATAGTGGTATCTTGTGAATATATTTTTGCAGATGCCTACTTGTTGCTTTTAAGCACAGTAAAGATATACTTTTAAGTTGTTTGCGAAAAAGTTATTATTGTCCTCTAATGTATGTGTTATGGACCAATCCTATGAGGTTGGTCTGTTTTTGTTATTGCAAGGAGCAATCACACAGCGTGTGTCTAAGAGCCTGTCTAGTAACATCTGACCTGAATGTCAAATTTCTGGAAATCTGTCATTTTGAGGGTGTATAGGGGGACTAATTCTGCTCTTAGTGGGGCATTTTTGCAATTGATTTTTTTTGTGTTAAGGGAAACCTCGAAAAATTGAATTTTTCGAGGTAACTTTGAAAATGCGATGTTCTAAGTCGTTGTATTTAAACGACTTAGAACTCGACGGCATCTCGAA
>CALCEK010000300.1 GCA_937900125.1 uncultured Treponema sp.
TGAAATTGCCGATGTTCTCCTTTTTCTTTGTATCTACAGAAATAACGGGGTCTTTGGATTCAATATATTCATGGGCGGTCCGATTGATGAATTCAAATTGCTCGTCACGATTAGGGCTCGGCTCACCCAGTTGCTCCATCTTTTGGTTGACCTGTTTGCTGTATCCCATTTTGGACAGGAGCTGGCCCACTTTTACATAACTTATCGAAATTGAATACTCATCCTTCAGAATCTTACTGATTTTTCTGAGGCTTAATGTTGAGGCGACCCAATGCAGCTCTTTGCACGGATCGCCATATGTGTTGCCGTCGATAATCTTTTCAATGATATGATTCACTCTGCAAAAGTGCCGAAAGTGTGGTCACGTTGAGCGTTTTTTTACATAAAACTGTCAATTACTGACTGGCAAATTCTAAAGCCTAAACTGCTACTTTTTCCCGTTGGAGCACTGCCACTTCTAAAAAACACTGTGCATTGCTGAATGTCGTCTAGCCAGCTACCACCGCGCTTTATGTGCATTGAGCCAATTTTCGGACCGTGAGGGTTTGTTTGCGGTTGAATTGGAAGGTCGCCCATATAGTCCCAACACCATTCGGCAACATTTCCGCACATATCGTAAAGTCCCAAAGCATTCGGCTTTTTGCAACCAACATCGTGCGACCTAACATCGCTGTTTTCGCCGTACCAAGCGACTTTGTTAATGTCATCGCTACCAGAAAATTGTGAGGGATTGTGAGTTTTTCCGCCACGAGCAGCATATTCCCATTCCGCCTCTGTGGGAAGGCGATAGCCAGTGGCTGTAAAATTACAAACAACCCGTTTCCAAACAGGACTAGAACTGTCAAATGTGGTCAAATTTGTCGCCATTCCAATGCTATAGCACGGGGTTAAATTTTGCATCATGCTCAAGGTGTTGCAAAAAATAATCGCCTCGCACCAATTTACACACTCAACAGGGCGATTTTGTCCTATCAATTTGGAAGGATTTTTTTCCATAACAAATTCGTACTGTTTTTGCGTTATCGGCGTTTCTGACATATTGAAATTGAGAAGTGAAATTTTGCGATTGAATTCATTTTCTCCCATAACAAAAATTCCACCTTGAACACTAATCATCTTAGGCACAGTTTCGCTTCTTATTGCCATAACATCTGCCGAGTCTGATTTTTTTTGTTCCACAGCCACCTGAACAGGTTGACCACAATGAGGACAAAACTTAAAATTTTCGGCAATACTTGCACCGCATTTTGTACAATTCATATTTTTTTTCTCCATAAGAAACTTATATCACTTTGATTATAACATAGTTTGCAGAATAATGAAAGAAAAGCGATTGACTTTTTTTCGTTAAAAAAGAAAAATATAGGTGCAGGATTTTAAAATGATTCTTATCAAAATGCGAATTACAATTTAAGATTTTTTAATCATTTTGATAAACACCGCATTACACTGGAGATAGTATGACAATAAACGAAAACAAAAATGGAGACACCGCAGAACTTTTAATTTCTGGTCGATTAGACACCACCACTGCCCCTCAGCTTGAAATTCCCTTAAAAGAATGTTCAAAAACTTGCAAAACTCTTATTCTTGACTTAAAAGATGTAGAGTATATTTCAAGTGCAGGCTTACGAGTCATACTTATTGCCCATAAATTGATGTTGGGTGTTGGCGGAAAAATGAACGTTAGAAACCCTTCCGCATTTTGTCGGCAGGTTTTAGAAGCTACAGGAATGGACGGTGTTCTTACAATAATTTAAGATTATCTAAAGAATTTAGATTTCGTCATTCTGAGCCAAAAGGCGAAGAATCTCGGTTTGTCATATGCAAACACTAGATTCTTCGCTAGCAACGCTTGGCACAGCCTATTGCTCAAAATGACGATGACGCTAAGGTATAAATTTCAAGTTAATTTACTATAACATTTTATGGCGTTTCTTTTGCGCTTTTCTTATTCGCTTAATTTTTTCTTAAAAGAAAGTATATTTTTTCCGTCTATGTATTCATATTTTACGGAGTCCATAAATTGTTTTGTTAGAAAAATGCCCAAACCGCCAATTTCTCGTTCTTCCGCAGAAAGAGAAATATCTGGGTCATCATGGGCAAGCGGATTAAATGGCTTCCCTGAATCCTTAAAAACAACCATAAGTTGTTCGCCATTTTCAAGCCCACAATCAATTTGCACCATTCCAACTTTTGGCGCGTAGGCATAATGCGCTATATTGATATAAATTTCCTCTACAGCAAGGTCAATTTTGTTTAAAATCCCAAAAGAGCAATCTTCTGGCAGCTGAGAATGGATAAAATCGTTTACTGCCTGCATATTTTCATCGGTAGCTTCAAAATCTTTTGTTTCCATATTGCCATCCCCCTACGCTTTTCTTAAGAATTCCAACATCGTAATATCGTCAAATTGCGGTGCTTTTCCCACAAACGCATCTATGTCCGCCCGAACATTTTTTAAAAGCTCGCGCGAAGACTCACCACTAAACTTTCGTATTGTAGAAATTAAACGTTCCTCGCCGTAAAGTTCATTGTTTGCATTTGTCGCCTCCGTAACTCCATCGGTGTAAACAAAAAGATGGTCGCCTTTATTCATATCAAATTTGTGTTCAGCATAAGGCATTCCTTCCATTCCCGCAAGCATCAAATTCGGTTTGGAAACAAGAAATTCAATTTTCCCATCGTGATATACAATGGGAGAAGTGTGTCCCGCATTGGCAAAACGCAATTTTCCTGTGCTGATTGTAAGAATCCCCATCCAACAGGTTACAAAAAATCCTGCGTCATTTCCTTCGCACAGCTGATTGTTTACGCGCTCAAAAACTTCTGCGGGTCCAAAACCTTGCAGTGTTACGTTTTTAAGCAAAGTTTTTGCAATAACCATAAACAGAGCCGCAGGCACACCTTTTCCGCTCACATCTCCTACAATAATGGCAAAATTGTCATCGTCCACCATAAAAAAATCGTAAAAATCGCCGCCAACCTCTTTTGCGGGATTCATACTTGCAAAAAGTTCAATTTCTGGGTGATTTTTGTATGGCGGGAAGATTCGCGGAAGCATATTTGCCTGAATTTGCGTTGCAACGTCAAGCTCGGCACTTAAACGTTCTTTTTCGGCGGTTGCATGCGTTAAATCTTCTATGTATTGGTTCATATCCGTACTCATTTTTTCTACAGAACGGGCAAGAATCGCAAGCTCATTTTTTCCGTGAATTCTTGAAAGCGAATTAGAAATATGTCCGTGATGCCGAGCAAATTGTGCTGTTTCGCGAGTGATTAGCAAAATCGGCTTAACAACGCGCACAACCAAAATGATGACAAAAATCACCATAAACACGATTGATATGCAAATTGCAGCCCAAGCTACCGCTTTTATGTAGGTGTCTTTGAATTCCTTAACTTCGCTCATGGGTTTTACAACACTCATTATGGCAACATTTTTTCCAGAACTGTCTTTTACGGGGATTGAAGTTGTAACGTGTCCCCCAGTGCTTGTGTAAGCAAAGCGAATGTACGGCTCGCCATCAATCATAACTTTTTTAAGATTATTTATATAATCTTCATCGTAGCGTTTTAGTGAATTTACTTGACCTAAATAATATTTTTTTCCGTTTACAATATCTGGATGAACGGTGTCGTAAATGTAAATGCGCGATTCGTAGGTTTCATCGGGAATTGTAACGTAAATATAGGCAAGATAAGCAGTTACGGTTAAAACGTCAAGTTTGCGGTCGGCTTCTATCCATGCTTCATCGACCTCTTGTGTTTGCGCATAACGTTCAATAGAATCGCCGTCAATGTACGATAGCGCGGTTTCAGCAAATTGTTCCGTAACATCGCGATACTGCCGTTCAAAAAGTCGCATAAAAACCTTATAACTTACAAAACCGATGGCGGTACTCAAAAAAATGCAAAAAAACGCAAGGTAAATCGGTAGCTTAGCTGCCAAACTTGAAAACGAAAATTTCTTTTCCATAATCAAAAGTATAAATCAATTTTAAATGGAATTCTAGCTAAAAAGCGCAAGGATTTTTGGAAAA
>CALCEK010000301.1 GCA_937900125.1 uncultured Treponema sp.
CTTTATTCAGATGTTTGGCGATGTTGCAATGGGTGTTGAGCATGCAAAATTTGAAACTATCATTGAAGAAGTAAAATCACATCGTGGAATCACCGAAGACACCGAGCTTACAACTGAAGAGTTGCAAGAAATCGTAAAGAAGTACAAAGTTCTTTACAAAAAAGAAAAGGGCGAAGATTTCCCACAAGCCCCAGAAGAACAAATGTGGGCTGCAATTGGAGCCGTTTTTGGTTCATGGATGAATCCTCGTGCAATCACCTATCGCAAATTGAACAATATCAAAGAAGGCGCACTTAAAGGAACAGCTGTTACCGTTATGGCAATGGTTTTCGGAAACAAAGGCGACACTTCTGGAACAGGCGTTTGCTTTAGCCGCGACCCTTCAACTGGCGAAAATGTATTTATGGGCGAATACCTTATGAATGCACAGGGAGAAGATGTTGTTGCTGGTATCCGCACACCACAGAATCTTTCTCAGCTTGAAGAAACAAATCCAAAAATTTACAAGCAGCTTTGCCAAATCCGCAACCGCCTAGAAAAACACTATCACGATATGCAGGATATGGAGTTTACCGTAGAAGAAGGAAAACTCTTTATGTTGCAGTGCCGCAATGGAAAACGCACAGGGCCTGCAGCTGTTCGCATGGCAGTAGAAATGGTTGGCGAAAAACTCATTTCAAAAGAAGAAGCACTTCTTCGCGTAGCTCCAGAACAGCTTGACCAATTGCTCCACCCGACATTTGACCCAAAAGCATTAAAATCTAATAGCCCAATCGCAGAAGCTTTGAACGCTTCTCCTGGAGCTGGCTCTGGTCAGATTGTGTTTACCGCAGAAGAAGCTCAGGAATGGGCAAAAGCTGGCAAAAAAGTTATCCTTGTTCGCAAAGAAACTTCCCCAGAAGACATTGGCGGTATGGCTGTAGCACAAGGCATTTTAACTTCAACAGGTGGACGCACAAGTCACGCAGCAGTTGTTGCTCGCGGAATGGGAACACCTTGTGTTTGTGGTTGTTCAGCAGTTCAGTTCACTAGCGAAACTGAAATCACCATTTCTGGAAAGACCTTCAAAAAAGGCGACAAAATTTCAATCGATGGTTCAACAGGTTATGTTTACGCAGGCGCATTGGACGTTGTAGACGCACAAATCTCTGGCGATTTGGAAACATTCCTTTCTTGGGCAGATGAAGTTCGCAACAAGTCTGTAAGAACAACAGCTTCTGGAAATAGAGTAAAGGGATTTGAAGTTCGCGCAAACGGCGACACACCTCAGAACGCAAAAGACGCATTCCGCTTTGGTGCAGCTGGAATTGGACTTTGCCGCACAGAACATATGTTCTTTGACGAGCCAAAATTAACTTCATTCCAAAAGATGATTGTTTCTGAAACTTCTGAAGAGCGCAAAAAAAATCTTACAAAAATTCTTCCTTATCAGAAAAAAGACTTCTACGAAATCATCAAAACAATGGAAGGTCGCCCAGTAACAATTCGCTTGCTTGACCCGCCATTGAACGAATTTATTCAGGCTGAAACTGAAGAAAAACTTGCTGAGTTAGCAGACAAATTGGGAATCGAAAAAAACAAATTGGCAGAAAAAGTTTTTGCTTTAAACGAACACAACCCAATGTTAGGACACCGTGGTTGCCGTCTTGCAATTACTTATCCTGAAATTTACGAAATGCAGGTTGAAGCTATTGCACGTGCTACCGCAGAATGTGAAAAGAAAGGCTTTGCTCACAATGTTCAGATTATGATTCCGAATGTTGTTTCTTACAAAGAAGTTTCTCAAATTCGCGAACAAGCAGAAGCTGTCATTGCAAAAGTAAACGAAGATGAAGGTCTTGACCTCCACTTTGAAATTGGAACAATGGTTGAATTCCCACGCGCAGCACTTTCAGCAAACAAACTTGCCGAATACGCAGATTTCTTCTCATTTGGAACAAACGACCTTTCTCAAACAACATTCGGCTTTAGCCGCGATGACTATGGAAAGTTCATTAACGCTTACCTTGACCAGCACATTTTGGACGATGACCCATTCAAGACGCTTGACCCAGATGGACCAGGTGCTTTAATGGAAATTGCAGAAGCAAAAGGTCGCTCAACAAATGCAAATCTTCACTTGGGCATTTGTGGCGAACACGGCGGAGACCCAGCTTCAATCGAACTTTGCTACAAAATCGGTTTGAACTACGTTTCTTGCTCACCGTTCCGCGTTCCACTTGCTCGTCTTGCAGGCGCACAGGCTGTTATTAAGACAAATCGCGCAGCAATAGTTGCTAAAGCAACAACGGCTAAAGCCCCAGCTAAAGCTCCTGCGGCTAAAGCCCCAGCAAAAGAAGTCAAAAAAGCAGCTCCAAAGCCAGCGGCAAAAGCCCCAGCTGCTCCAGCTAAACCTGCGGCAAAAAAGCCAGCTGCTAAAAAAACAACAAAAAAATAAGCAAAAAACGCAAGTTTTAGCTTAACAAAAAAGGCTTTCTAGTTTGT
>CALCEK010000302.1 GCA_937900125.1 uncultured Treponema sp.
CGGCTTAATTGGACAAACGAGGAAATTGCAGAACAAACGCACATGAGCGTGGATATGGTTGAACTTATCCTAGAAACTTCTGACCCCGATGAAGATTAAGGGGTGAATTGAGTGTGTAACCCCTAAAACTTACAATCTTTAGGGGTTATTTTGAAAGTAGGCAGACGCAGTAAGTTTTTATGGCATTCCCTAAACCTACTGCCTCTAGCCCCTCGTTTGTCTTTGCTTTTACAAAAACATTTTCCACATCAAGTTCAAGAATTTGGGCAATAGAGTTTCTAACTTGCATTCTGTATGGAAGAAATTTTGGTTTTTCTAATTCTAGAACGCAATCGAGATTTAAAATGTGCCAACCGTGATTTTTTACATCGGAATAAATTTTTTTAAGTAAAACTTTAGAGTCCGCATCTTTCCATTTTTCATCCTCACTTGGAAAATACGAGCCGATGTCGCCAAGCGCACTAGCTCCCAAAAGCGCGTCGCTTATTGCGTGCAAAAGGGCGTCTCCATCTGAATGAGCTTCTTCTCCCTTTGAATACGGAATTTCAATTCCGCCGACAACAAGTTTTCGACCTTCTACAAGACGGTGTAAATCCGTTCCAAAACCAACTTTAATTTGTTTTTCAAACTTTTCCAAATCGCCCTCAAATGTGATTTTTTTATTGCGCGTGTCTCCATTTACAACGTGAACTTTTTTTCCACCCGTCAGATTCGGAAAAGAATCCCAAATTTCACTATCATCTGTGCAAGACAAATTTATTTCTTTTGCTTTTTTATGACAATTTAACAATTCCCAAAACAAAAATCCTTGCGGTGTCTGCACAGCCGCTAATTCGTTACGCTTTAAGTGAACTTGAATTTCATTTGATTTTGAAATGATTTTTTGTGTGTCCACAGGCTCAAGGGCAGGAACGGCAGCCCCATAAATAGCTGTTGCCTCTATCACATCAGAAATCATTTTTTTTGTGGGGTAGGGACGCGCGGCATCGTGTATAAGTACAAGTGTTTTTTTTGGAGGATTTAATTTTTCTCCGGCAGCCGCAATTTGTGTGCTTGCAGGTCTTGCAACGATTGCAAACAGTCTTGC
>CALCEK010000303.1 GCA_937900125.1 uncultured Treponema sp.
TTCAGACGTGTGCTCTTCCGATCTCCTGGAAGAAGGAACGCTCCCCCCGATGTAAACATTTGCATAAGCGGTCGCTGAATTCCATCATAAATTGTGCCGACAAGACCCGGCCCTAATTTTAAAGAAAGTGGACGCTCATTGCTCACAACAGGTTCACCAATGCAAAGCCCACTATCATCTTCATAAACTTCAATGGTTGCTTTTCCTTTATCTTGGCGAATTATTTCTCCAATGAGTTTTTTGTCCCCAACATCAACCACATCGTACAAACCGCATCCATCAAGACCTTCCGCATAAACGATTGGACCTGAAATGCGGGTAATTTTACCAGTAATCACGCAGGCAACCTCCCACCAAACAAAGCTAAAGCAAGTTCATCTGTTTTTTCATCAAGGATTTCTTTAATTTTTTCATCAAGAGTCAATCTGCAAGAAATTGATTTATCTGAAGTATTTAGAACGACACCTTCACGCAATTTGATTCCAGAAACAGCTTCATCGGCAATAAGATTTTCACTTCCCTTTTTACAAGAAACGAGTTGAGTTTTTAAAACTCCAGAAAGCATTTTTTTTGCTTGAGTTAAATCAAAACCAATTACATACGCATTGACTTCTTTTTGCGCAAGAAAAGGCAAAGCGCGTTCAAGTTGCGTTTTTATAATCAACAAACGTTCCTTTTCCGACAATTTTTCTAAATAAACATTAAGTGCTTCTATTATAGCATTATGGATATATGAAACTTGTGTTCTCTGATGCTCTAAAGGAATCGAAGCTTCATTATTCCTTTTAAACAACTCACACCGTGCTTGAGACGCTTGTCTTGCCGTTTTTTCGGCTTCAGAAACTCTTTCTTGCACTCCATCAAGGAGAGCTTTTGCACTTTCATCCGCTTTAGCAAGAATTTTTTCCGCACGTTTCCTAGCATCTGAGCGAATTTCTTGGTCAAGAGCATCTGTTGAACGTAATTCTTCCATAAAAAAACTTCCACTAAAAAGTGTTCTAGGAAACTGCCAACTTACGTTCTTTACAAAATAACAGCGTTAATTAGCATTTCCCTAAATAAGGGCATCTCTAAAAATCCACAAAAGTGTCTTTATAGAAATTGCCCACGAGTGTTAAGTCGTTGTAATATCACGACTTAGTACATCGCTTTTTCAGAATTACCTCTAAAAATTGCAATTTTTAGAGATTTCCATATAGCTAAAAGCTGCATTTTTTCTACAGCCTTTGACTTTTCCTTTTATACTTGAATTCCTACAGCTTCGCGAATAGCATCTGTTAGCAATTTGCGCCCAGCAATGTGTCCTTGAAGTCCAGGAATCTCAACCACAAGAGGCGTTGCTCCTGTAAGTTGCCATTTTATCACTTCATCTGACAACATATCCGCAACATCCTCTGTTAAAATGAGAACTTTAGGTCTTTCGTGGGAAACTGGTGTAGCAACCGTAGAAGATTGACCCGTCACCCTATTAAACGCGACCAATGCTTCTTGCCGATTATTAACAGCCTGTCCTTCTACGCCCACAAGCATAAATCCCAAAACAAGCTCTCGTTCCCCAATTACAAAATATTCCACTAAATGTAAATCCTACATCATTATTATAAGCAGAGCCACTAAGAAGCCCCACAAACAAATACCTTCCGCAAGACCGACAAACGGAAGTGCTTTTCCAGAAAGTTCTGCATTTTCACTCATAGCACCCATAGCCGCAGCACCAATTTTTCCAACCGCAGCACCGCCACCAATGCAGGCGATTCCAACAGCCAACGCTGCCGCAATGTATTTTACCGCTGAACCAAGACCTTCTCCGTTAGCTTCAACACTTTGCGCATTTTCACTAGGAGGATTTCCTCGCGCTTGCGCAAAAGCAACAGAAATTGAAAGCGCAAACAACAAAATCACAGAAACAAAAATCTTCTTGTTCATATTTCACCTCAAAAAAATATTTATAAACTAGCTAAAATAGCTTAGTAAACAATAATAAAGCCCCTAAAAGTAAATTTTAAAGTTTACCTTGGGCGTATTCAAATCTAAACGGCTTGAACTCTCGCCGAGTTTCCGTAAAGAATTTGCT
>CALCEK010000304.1 GCA_937900125.1 uncultured Treponema sp.
GGGGAGGATGAGGACTTAAATCTGCACTGTAACCCACAATGACTGTGCAAAGTGCGTCTTGGTCGGACGCAATGCCAACTTTTTTTCGGATTTCTGGATTAGAAAACGCTGGAACTGGCGCATACATATAACAACTTCCCAAACCGAGCGCGGTTGCCGTAAGCATCATATTTTCTGCGGCGCAACCCGCACTTGCCACATTATTGCGGTCTACACTCAATTGCGAAGTTTTTTCAACAGTGAGTAAAATCAAAACAGGCGCATCATACAAAGCGTTAAAAGTCGGATTCTTTGCTCGCGCAACTAAAGCTTCTGAACCTGATTCCAAAAACATTTTTTTTGTTTCTAGGGCAATTTCTTTAAGGACTTCCTGATTTGTTATAACCGTGATAAAAAGTTTTGCCGAAACAGAAGCCATATTTCCAGCTTTTACAATCGCATTTATTTTTTCTTCTTCAACAATCTTTTTTAAATACGAACGAGAACTTTTTCTCGCCACAATCGCCTGAAAAATATCCATATTTAATTGTATCGCTATAAACGACTTTTGTCTAGGATTTGTCCCTTTTGTCCCACAGAATTTAGTTTTGCCTAAAACCGTCAATAGATGCCTCCATGTTTCTAAGACAGTCAACCATGATTTGAGACACGGACTTTTTTGTTGCCTTCTACCTTATTGTTCAACTTGTAAATAGCACACAAAAGCCACTTGTCGTTATTTGTGTCGCTCTTAATCTTTACGCACTCTTTTTCTGTCGTGCCACCGTTTTTGCCATCCAAGAACTGTCTTTTGCAAAAAGAGAGCATAGATTCTTCGGAGCTACGCCCTTAGAATGACACGCATATTTTGTTTGCATTTTAGAAAAAATCATTTTATCATTAGCTTATGAAAGCAAAACAGAATTTTCAATTTTCAGAATTAGCACTTGGAACTTGTTATTATCCAGAACAATGGGAACGCGGACTTTGGGAAGAAGACCTTTTGCGAATGCAAAAACTCGGCATAAAAACGATTCGCATTGGGGAGTTTGCATGGAGCAAAGTTGAATTGACCGAGGGAAATTTTTCTTTTGATTTTTTTGACGATTTTTTAGACCTTGCCGAAAAACATAAAATGAATGTGATTTTTGGAACGCCAACCGCAACTCCGCCCGCGTGGCTAACAAATGCGTATCCCGAAGTTTTAAACTGCACAAAAGACGGCGTTTTGTTTAGGCACGGAATGAGGCGGCATTACAATTACAATTCTCCAAAATACAAAGAATTGTCTAGCCGCATTGTTGAAAAAATCGCAGCGCATTACGCAAAAAGGGCTTGCATTATCGGCTGGCAGATTGACAATGAAATAAATTGTGAAACCGACGAATTTTATTCCCAAAGCGACAGTGCGGCTTTTAGAGAATTCTTAAAAGCAAAATACAAAACGCTTGAGCAGTTGAATGACGCATGGGGTACGGTGTTTTGGAATCAAACTTACACTGATTGGAATGAAATTTTTGTTCCCCAACCGACCCCGCAAAATTCAACAAATCCACACCAAGAGTTAGACTTTTGCCGTTTTATCTCTGCAAGTGCGATTGAGTTTTGTGCAATGCAAGCAAGAATCATTCAAAAATACAAAAAGCCAAATGATTTTATCACAACGAATGGAATGTTTTCTAATTTGGACAACCACGCCCTTGCGCAAATTTTGGACATTTACACTTATGACAGTTATCCGAATTTTGCTTTTGGACTTGACGCATCTCCGCTCAATTCTAGTTCGCTCAATGACAGAATGTGGAGCAGGTCTTTGACGGAAGTTCGCTCGATTTGTCCGCACTTTGGAATTATGGAACAGCAATCTGGAGCGCATGGTTGGAACACGCGAATGGAAGCTCCCGCGCCGAAACCTGGTCAGGTGGAATTGTGGTCTTTTCAGAGCATTGCACACGGAGCTGATTACGTGAGTTTTTTCCGTTGGCGGACTGCGACTTTTGGAACGGAAATGTATTGGCACGGAATTTTGGATTATGACAATCGGGACAATCGAAAAGTTTCGGAAATAAAACGCATTTCTACTCGTGTAGAAAAATTGCGCGATGTTACAGGGAGCGATTTTGTTTCTAGCGTGGCGATTTTAAAAGATTACGATAACGTGTGGGACGCTCGCGTTGACAAATGGCATTCACGGCTTCATTGGAAAAGTGAAGAGGAAATTTTTATCGCTTGTCAACTTTTGCACACACCGCTTGACATTGTGTTTTTGCACGATGACAAAAATTGTGCGCCCACTTGCGAGGAACTTTTAAAATACAAAGTTTTGTTTTATCCGCATCCGTTGATTGCAAAAGAAAAAACTGTAAGCCTTTTAAAAGAATATGTGGAGCGCGGAGGCATTTTGGTGTTAGGCGCAAGAGCTGGGCAAAAATCGGTTTTGGGCAAATGTGAAATGCGCGTAATGCCAGGACTTTTTTCTGAGCTTACAGGAACGGAAGTTCAGGATTACACTTTTGTAGGTCCCGCCGATGGAAAAATCACTTGCAGCGGAGAACTTGGAAGGGAGCTTGACACGGGCTGTTTTAACGAAGTTTTGCGCATTACAGAAAAAGCTAAAAACGAGGCGAAAGTGCTTTGCGAGTTTGACAAAAACTATTACGCAAAAAGTGCTGCACTCGTTTTAAGAAATTTGGGGAATGGTTCGGTTTTGCATTTTGGAGGAACGTTTGTCCGCGAAACTGTTGAGGCAATTTTAAAACACCTAAATGTTGCAGAACCATTTGCAAAAGTTATAACGCTAAAAAAAGACTGCGAATTAGTCGTTCGACAAAAAAATGGGCAACGCTACTTTTTTATCCTAAACTTTAGCGCAAATGAGCAAACAGCATTTTTGCATCAGGCACTCACAGAAGTAGAAACGCAAAACATTTTGCAGGGCGAACTTACATTGTCCCCCTACGAAGTAAAAGTTCTAACGCTTTTTCATTAGCGCAAAAGGCGGCTCACATTCACCTAAAGCTGTCAAAATAGACTTGCAGGCTGTTCGCGCATATTCTGCAAGGTCGCCTGCGACAATGTAGACGACAGCTTTTGGCGGGGGATGCGCGGACAGTTGGCGAATTTTCGCTGACAATGGCACCTCGTCGATGATTGTATAGTGGTTCATGCCCTAGTCCACATCATTTAAATATGCGCCTAGTTCCCAGCCCGCTGCATTCGCACTATCGAGCGCAAGGAGCAAAAATTTTTTCATTATGAAAGCTGTTCCCGCAATTGTTAGCAAAAAAGCGTTTTATTTTTCTGTAACAGCACCAATTGAATTGTTTACCTCGTAAACGTTCATAGTGAATGTTGCAGGAAAATATCCGTCATCGCCTTTTGTTGTTCCCGTGTTAGAAATTGTAATTGTTTGCCATGTTGTTCCGTCAATAGAAAGAACCACATCCCCGTCAGCCCAAGGATTTCCTGTGTATGTTCCAGAATAAATCTTAGTCTTTAAAAATTCCCCTTTTGCGACACGTGCGTTTATGCTCCAAGTTCCCTTTGTTCTTGCAGAATTTCCATTTGTAAAACTTATCTGATTATTCACAATTTGAATGTTCAGTTCCGTCATCACCAGTAAAAGTAAATTTTTGCGTGGTTGCAAAATAGTCATAAGCATCTAGAATCGTATCATTTTTAAATGTATAAGTTTCCGTTTTTCCATCGGATTCTGAAGAATCAGTTGTACCTTCCCCTAGTATACCTTCGCAAGAAGTCAATCCGATAACACAAAAAGCAATTCCCAAAAGAATCCCGCACAATTTTTTTGACAGTTTCATAAAACCTCCGTTTGTCCTCTTTTGTCTCATTTGTAGACAAAAATTTATTCTGCTCTTTTATCGGCACATTCACAAAAAAATCAAACGAAAAAAAATCAGGCGAAAATCAATTTTTTGTGGTATAATTTAAAGCGACTTTAGGAAGACGGAGGTTTGTATGAAAAAAATTATTACAGTTAGCCGTGAATATGGAAGTGGCGGACACACAATAGGAAAATTGTTGGCGCAAGAACTTTCTTTGCCATTTTACGACAAGGAATTGATTGATATGGCGGCAAAAGATTCGGGGCTTTCTCCTGAGTTCATAAAAAAAACGGAACAAAATATTTCATCAGGGTGGTTATACACCTTGCTCTTAGGCGCAAGTTATGCCTCTCCTGGAACATCGTCAATTTCTTCTAGTACCCATTCGCCAACTTTGCCGCTTGCCGACCAAGTTTTTAATGCGCAACGAAACACAATAATTTCTCTTGCAAAAAAAGGACCATGTGTAATCGTTGGAAGATGTGCAGATTATATTCTAAAGCATTGCGATGAAATAAATCACGAAGAAGTTTTAAATGTTTTCATTTACGCCCCACTCGCTGACAAAGTGCAACGTGCTATTGAGCAAAAAGGTTTAAATCCCGAAACTGCCGAGCGGGAAGTAAAATTGATTGATAAAAGGCGAGCGAATCATTACAACACTTTTACCGAACGCACTTGGGGAAACAGAAGTCATTACGACCTTTTAATAAATAGTTCCCTAATGGGTTTAGAAAACACCGCGCATTTTCTTGCAGATATGGTAAAAAAATCGTAAAGGGCAAAGTTTACAAAAGCCGTATGCGAACAGTTTGTATGCGGCGTGAACTTTGGTCTTCTACCAAAAAAATTGCGTCCTCATTTTTGTAGGCTTCCCCAATTGAAGGAAGCTGCCCAAAATGTTCTAAAAGATAGCCGCCCAAAGTGTCAAAATATTCACTGTCGAGCGAAAGATTTAAAACTTCATTTACATCGTCTAATTTCATATCGCCAGGGACAATAAATTCATTTATCCCGCTAACCTTTATTCGCTTTTCTGGAGCAACTTCTGTCAATCCGTACTCGTCCGTCATTCGTCCAAAAACGGCATACAAAATATCTTCCATTGTTACAACGCCCGCAAGAGAACCGTACTCGTTTACGGCAACTGCAAAATTGTCTTTGCTCCTTTTAAAGCGTTGCAAAAGTTCAAGCGCAGTCAGCGTGGCAGGCACAAATTCAACGGGGCGCATACAAATCCGCACAAAATCGCGACTTTTTGTAATTTCTTCTGAAGCGAACAAAACGCTTTTGTAATGCAAAACACCGATTATTGTTTCAGGCGAATCCTTGTAAACAGGAAGCCGCGAATAGCCCGCAAGCGCAAAAGTTTCAATTACTTTTTCAAGTGAATCTTTTTCGGAAACGTAGCGAACAAATGACCTGTGGCGCATAATATCTTTTACTCGCAAATCGGAAAATTCAAAAAGTCGTTCCAAAAGTTTTGACTCTTGTTTTTCGAGAGTACCTTCTTCGCTGCCAACTTCGATGAGCGTTTTAAGTTCGTCTTCGGTGATAAGTGGACTTTTGTTTTTAAACAATTTTTTTTCTATAAGATTTAAAACGGCTGAAAGTTTTCCGAAGAGCCAAATAATCGGGAAAAATATTTTTTGAATCGCAAAAAGAATCGGAGAAAAATTTAAGGCGACTTCTTGAGGAAAAAAAGCCGCGTAAGTTTTTGGAATTATCTCGCTAAAAATTATGACAAAAATGCTTACCACAAAACTTGCCACCGAAACAAACGCAGAACCAAAAAATTTTACAGTAAAAGCGGTTGCCAGCGCGGACAAAAGACTTGTAATAAAATTTGTTCCCACTAAAACAGTTGAAATTAAAAAGTCCAAATTGTTTCTAAGGACAAACACAAGATTTGCGTGAGGCTTTTTTCCTTTTACCAATTGCCTAGCTTGTAAACGAGTAAGAGAAGTAAAAGCAGTTTCTGACGAAGCAAAAAATGCTCCGCATATAAGTAAAATCACAAAAGCAAAAATCGGGAGAAGCAAAGACAAAATTAAGTTCATCATATTTTTTTCTCCTGAGAAATGATTTTATATCTCACCCGCGCAACTCTATTTTCGTCCATTTTTAAAACAGTCCATTTGTAGCCTTCACAAATTATGCTTTCGCCCAAAGTTGGAATGTGTCCTAAAACTTCGCAAATGTAGCCGCCTAAAGTTTCGCTGTATTTTGATTCAAGATGAATGTTTAGCATTTCATTCAAATCTAGCAAACGCGAAAGTCCGTCAATATCGGAAGTATTTTTATTTTTTATTTTCACTTCAACTCTGTGCGCGTAAGGTTTGTATTCATCGGAAATAGGTCCAAAAATTTCCCGCGCAATATCTTCACTTGTAAGCACACCTTGCGTTCCCGAATATTCGTCAATCACAACCGCAAGACTTTGCCGATTTTCGCGGAGCATTTGTTGTATTGATGACATTTTTTTTGTTTCCAAAATAAATAATGGCGGGCGCATAACATCCGCAAGAACAAAAAACGATTCGCGGTTTTTGTAAAACAACAAATCTTTTACGTACAAAATTCCAACAATATCGTCAATTCCATTTCGCTCCACTGGAAAACGCGAAAGGCGCATTCGCTCCGAAAGTTCAACAATATCTTTGTACGTTGCAGAAAGCGGAATGGTTTTTATTTTTTTTCTGGGAATCATAATGTCCTTTGCTTCAAGGTCAGAAAAAGTAAAAACTCGCCGCATCATATTTTTTTCGTTGTGAGCCAAAACGCCTTGTTCGCCGCCAACGTCAATAAATGCCTTGATTTCTTCATGCGTAAACGAAACGGATTTTTTCTTTGTGTCAACGTGAAAAATAAAAAGTACAGTGCGCGAAAAAGCTGTAAACAAAAAAACGAGCGGATACAAAATCACTTCAAAAGCAAAAATGAATCCGCTAAAAAAAAACGCAATCGGCTCAGGATGATGAGTTGCAAAAGTTTTAGGTGTAATTTCTCCAAAAACAAGAAGTAGCAAAGTGGCAACAAAAGTCGCAATTCCAACGCCCGCATTCCCAAACAATCCAAGCGCAATGTAAGTGAGGATTGAAGAAATTGCAATGTTCACAATATTGTTTCCGACCAAAAGCGTGTTTATAAGCCGCTCACGGTCATTTAAGAGTTTCCAAACGCGAACAGCCTGTTTGTTTTTTTTATTCCGCAAAAGTTGAACGCGCAATTTGTTTATAGAAAGAAACGCACTTTCCGTTGCAGAAAAAATCATCGAAAGCGTAATTAAAATTATGGCGATAAAAATCAAAACTAAAATCGACGAGTCAGAATCAGTTTTCATTCAAAAATCCTGAGTACGTTTTTTTCATTCGCTCAACTAAAGAAAGTGAATCTTGCACAAAAAAATTTTCAGGCGAGGCGGGCGCACTTTCTTCTGCTTTTTGCAAATAACTTTTTCGCGCGATTCAGATTACAACGGTTGTCCTTGTATGCTACAATATTATAATCCCAAACTGTCAGGAGGATGTGCAATGGAACTGACAAACGCCGGCTATAACTGGTATTTTGAAAATGATACCCATATTCAATATTCCAAAACCGCTGCCGGATACCGGCTGTACATTTTCCATACCCCTACCACGCTTGTTCTGGACGGGAAAACGTATCAGGTAGACCAGCACAATGTCGTGTTTATGGAGCGGGGAGAAGCGCATCATATCTTTTCCGAAACCGGACTGTATATGCTGGATTGGGCTGAGTTTACGATGGATGAAAATGATCTGGGTACGCTTCGTTCTGTCGGCATCACGCTCAATGAGGTCTTTGAAGTGACAGACTGCACGATGATCTCACATATGATCATGAACATCTGCTATATGCGGGAGCTGGCGCAGGAGAAATATGCAGTCACGCCATCGCTGCTTTTGATGTCGATTATATATTGCAGCGCTTCGTTGATGATCCGTGAACGTGGCTACGGCCATGCGAAAGAGGAGAATCCGGAAATTGTCTGTCTCAGAGCAGAAATTTATACACATCCGGAGTGGGACTGGACACAGCAGCTGATGGCGGCGCGGACGCATTATTCTGTATCTCGCCTGCAAAAAATCTATCGGAATATTTACGGCATCAGCTGCATGGAGGATGTATATCTCAGCCGAATCAATCATGCAAAGCATCTGCTCGGCTCTTCCTCTCTGACTGTTCAGGAGATTGCAATACAGTGCGGATACCGCTCAACAGAACACTTTTCGAGATCGTTTAAGCAGCGTGTCGGCTGCTCGCCAAAAGTATTTCGGGAAACTTATTTCGGGATATCAGATGATTGAACCGCTTTGATAAGTATTTACTATATGTATTCCAAAAAGTTTGCAGGCGAGGAAGCGGTATTCAAGGCGGGCGCGGATATCTCAGCTTTTATTGCGCTGAATACACGCATCACTGTTCCCGCGTGGCTCGGTACATCGGAGAAGACAGCAGACACCCTTACGGATGACGGCGATCCGCAGGTGACCTATCAGCTCTACAAGAAAGACTTTACCGCCGGAGAAACTGTCACGCTCGGCGAAATCAATCAGTCAAGCTGCGTCAACTATGCTGTTGCAGTCACTGCACTCCAAAAAACT
>CALCEK010000305.1 GCA_937900125.1 uncultured Treponema sp.
GGCAAAGGCAGCGGATTGGAATTGCACGCGCAATCATAATGGAACCAAAACTTTTGATAGCCGATGAGCCTGTAAGCGCTCTTGACGTCAGCATAAAAGCTCAAATTACGAATTTGCTTAATGATTTGCGCCAGGATTTAGGCCTTACCGTTTTGTTTATTTCGCATGATTTAAGTGTAGTTAAATATTTTTCGGACCGGATTGCGGTTATGTACTTTGGAAAGATTGTAGAGCTTGCCGCAAGCGAAGAGTTGTTTAGGAACCCTTTACATCCGTACACAAAATCCTTGTTAAGCGCAGTTCCTCTTCCCGACCCGGAATATGAGCGTAACAGAAAGCGTATAATCTACGAGCCTTCTGCAAAGGACAGGGACGCTCCTTTAGTAGAAGTTTCAGAGGGGCACTTTGTAAGAACCTTGTAGGGAGTTGTTTCATTTCGCACACCTTGACAAAAAAACGCAAAGAATGTTAATATACCGCAAAAATGAGTTAAGAAGTTCAAAGGTGGAGTTTTTATGGAAGATTCAATTCTTACTATTGAGGAAGTTGCGAATTACCTTCGCGTGAGTGAACGTACGGTTTATGATTGGGCGCAAAAAGGCGAAATTCCAAGTGGAAAAATCGGAACGGTATGGCGTTTTAAAAAATCAGAAATTGAACATTGGGTAAACGACCGACTTTCTTCAACAAAAAGCGAAACAGCAAATTTAAAAGTGCTTGCCAAAAACATTTTGTCGCCCGAAAGAATCATTTTTATGAATCACCCAACAAAACACGATGCACTTTTAGAACTTGTCCAAAATCTTGCAACCGCCCCGCAGGTAAAAGACGCAAGTCAACTAGCAAGCGAAATCTTAAAGCGCGAAGAATTAATGTCAACGGCAATGGGCAGAGGAATTGCAATTCCGCACGTGCGACTTTCTAGCGTGACGGATTTAGTTATGTCGGTGGGGATTTCCAAAGTTGACATAATTGATTTTCAGTCGATTGACGATGTTCCCGTTCGTTTGCTTTTTATGATTGCAGCGGCTTACAATCAGCACAGCTATTATTTGCAGACGCTTTCGTTTTTTAGCTCAAAGTTAAAAAATAAAGATTTGCGCGATGCCATTCTTTGCGCAGAAGACACGATGTCTGTTTACAATATGCTTATATCTTAAGATTTTTTTAAGAATTTCTTTTTGGAATTTTTTAAAATTGGTTTGGGGAACGCCCAGCATTAAAAACACCGCATTTTTCCCCAAAACTTTTTATGTAAGCAAAAAAACAAAATTCGCATTTTCACGGGCGTTCCCTTTTGCCTGTGTGTAAACTTGCGCGTCTGAACGCAGTGAAGAATCTAGTTCCCCAGAATATGATTACGGCATCTCGAAAAACTCGTTTTAGATAATTTTTAGAGGTTCCCATTATGGAAAATCGACAAAAATCCATTTGCTTTGGTCATCTTGCGCAGAATCTATCATTCCCCAGCTAACAGGCGCAGTTGTTTCTCCCATAAGATAATCTTTGTCGTTATAAGAAAAACTGTGTCCTGGGTGCGTAGAAACAAAAGCCGCAAGCGCGTGCGCATAATAAGCACTCACCATAAAAACCGCATCTTGATTCATTTGCCGCAAAAAAACAGTCAACAGCAAAGAACGACTGTCGCAATCACTTCCGCCGCCTAAAAGCAAAGATGGAAGACAGGCAAAATCACTTTGCGTTTTACTGCGCTCATAAGAAAAACTTTGCGTCCATGTTAGCAATTTTTGGGCTAAATCAGTTTCGTCAACGCAAAACGGCGAAAGCACATTGTAAACATCAAAAGAAACGCGCTGCAATCGCTTAAACGAATCTTTAAAAATCATTTTGTAATAGCGTTCCCATGCTTCTTGCCAGCGAGAATCTTTAGAATAAAGCAGAGTTGCCTGATATTCGCGCTCAACCACATATTGCGCAGCTTCTACATCATTTTTTTTAAGAACAGAATTGATTGTTTTTCCCGCAATGTTCAATTTTACAGGAACAGTTTCTTCCTCTGGCGGAAAAATGTAATTTGTACAAATTCCAGCTTCAAAATAAGACCCCGCATCAATTGTAAGGGAATCCAAAATGCTCACCATGTATGCCGTAAGATTTTCAAATTGTTCCGCAGGACACCAAGTTATTACCACAACCGCGCTTTTATCGCCAGGAAGCAATGCGCTTTCTGCAATGCCCGCTAATTCTTCATTTCCGAGCGTAACAGAAAAAGTTGCAATTCCAGCCTCTTGCCCGCGCCATTTTACAGAATCAAGGTCAAATTCCGTATTCAAACTTTTTAGAGATGAAGAAAGTGCCTCTTTTGCAGAAGCGTAGCGTCCTTTGTTGTAAAGTCGAAAAATAACGCTTACGGGAGCAACGTCATTTCTTAACTGAAAAGCCCTACCATCCGTTTCCGCAGCCTGAATGGAAAATCCTGGCGGCAAATAAATGCTCAATTCGCTGTAGCCTCCGATTCCAACTCGTTGTGCAATCAAAAAATGCGAAATTAACAAAAACAAAACGGGCAGAATTTTTTTCTTGCTTGTCATTTTTTAGCTCCTTTTGTAAAATATCGGTGTATGAGCGATTCTTCCAAACTAGGTAAAATCGATTTTTTATTTGAAAATGACGAAATTCTCATTTTAAACAAACCATTTGGACTTGCGGTACAAGGTGGAAAGGATATTTTTCATTCTTTGGATTCAGAATTGCCTAAAATGCTCGGCTATAAAATTTTCCTTGTACACCGCCTTGATAAAGACACTTCGGGACTGATGATTGTTGCAAAAAGTGCCACAGCCGCCGCAAAATGGACGCATTTAATAGGAACAAAAGCGGTTTGCAAGGAATACACCGCGCTTTGCATTGGAAAACCGCAAATTTTACCTAAACAAAAAACTTGTATAAGGTCAAAAATAATTTCTCACGGAAAAGAACAAAATGCCGAATTGTTTTACACCGCGCTTTTGTCAAAAAATGTTCCCGTAAATTTTGAAAACTCCTCGGAAGAAAAAACTTTGCCGCTTTGCCTTTTAGAAATTCAGCTAGGAACTGGAAGAATGCATCAAATCAGAATACAACTTGCGCAAAATGCTCTGCCGATTGCCGCCGATGACCAACACGGAAACTTTAAGCTAAACAAAATTGCCAAAAAACTCGGAATAAAAAAACTTTGCCTCTCTTCAACAAAACTTAAAATTCCCTTAAATAATTCAGAAAAAACTTTTACAATTCCTCTTCCCCCGCATATAAAAGCTGCCGTTTCCATTTTGCAAGAAGTGTAATGCAGTGTTTCCCTTGCGTAAAAAGCGGTATTTTACTAAAATAGGCGAATATGAAAATAAATAAAAAAGCTCGGACGATTGCCATTTGTATTGCGGTTTTTTCAGTTTTTTATGTATTTCTCGCGCTCCGTCCGCTAAGTACAGAATTGCACCTTGCGCCAGAATGGACAGAAGATATTTCTCACCTTCAAGAAAAAAAAGACGATGATATACTTTTGCCTTTTCATCTTTCGCAAAGTATGGGATATTTTACCCCCGATGGTCGCATTGTTTCGCTAATAATGTTTCCGTTTAAAGGGGCAATTTCCGAATCCTATTATGCCGCTTATTCTGCCGACAGTTCTAGCGTGGATTTTTTTAAAAGTGACGGAAGCAAAGCGGGTGTAATTGAAGAATACGGATTTCCGTACTTTGCCGATGACAAAATATTTGTTTTTTTACCAGGCGGTTCTTCTTTTGTACAATGCAATTCAGAAGGAAAACGCGAATGGCTTTACGAAAGTTACGCACCCGTTACCGCATTTTCTTCAAGCGAGGGCGGAACAGTTGCGGGTTTTGCAGACGGAACACTCGTTTCTTTTGCACAAGACGGCACAATCGACCAAAAGTTTATGCCAGGCGGGTCAAAATATTCAGTTATTTTGGGAGCGGGAATTTCTAAAGACGGAAAAACCGTTGCTTGTGTGAGCGGACAAAATCAGCAGCGATTTGTTGTAGCCCGAAAAAACGGCGAGCATAGCCAAATAATTTTCCACGAATACCTTCCAGATGATTTTAATAATCAAGTTGTTGTAGCTTTTAACGATGCAATGGATACTGTTTATTATAATTACAAGGGGGGAATCGGAATTGTGGATTTAAAACACTTAAAAAGTTCCCACCTGCCACTTGAAGGCTTGGTTACGCAAATTGTCGAATCAAAGAAAAACAACCTTATTTATGTGCTAAGTCGTAATGCAGAAGAATACACTGTTACGATAATTGAACCTTTTGACAACCTTGTGGGAAGTTTTCATTTTAAGGCAAAAAGCGCGTTTGTGCAGGTAAAAGACGATATGCTTTTTATTGGGCGCGACAATAAAATTTCACGGCTTAGTGTTTCACGAAAATAGGAGAATCGTATGAAAAGGGCAAAAAAAATTTTCGGTGTTTTAAGTGCAATTACGCTCACTGCTCCGATTTTTGCATTTGATTGGCCACAATCAGAAACTTCCTCAGATTCATTTTTTTCATATTTTGGGCAACTTAGAGGCGGCACAATAGAATCTTCGCTGATTTTTATGGACAATTCAGAAATAAAAGCTGCCGATGACGGAAATATTTTGGCGGTTATCACCGAACATTCTGACGATTTTGGCTGGTTTGAATCCCCGCTAGGAAACGCAGTTTTAATTGCCCACGAAGATAATCTTGTAAGCGTTTACGCAAATCTTGAAGAAGACACGCTTTCTGATTATTTAAAAGACGGAGACGAAATTAGCACGGGAACAATCATAGGAATTTCGGGAAATTCTGGCTGGCAAGAAGGACAAAGTTGTCTTGAGTTCCAAGTGCTTGACACAAAGGCTCAGGCGGCTTTGAATCCTAGAGTTTTAATGCCCCGAATTGGAAATGAAAAACCTTTAGTTGTAGGCGAGCTTTCTTTAGATGACAAACGCGGGGGAACGCATTATCTTTTAAATGAACGATATTTGCCTGCGGGGAGTTATTCAATTTATCGTTCGCGAGAAAATGTTTGTGTGCCGTACAGAACGATTGTTGCAATAAACGGCGCAACTGTTGAGCGGATTGACTACGATATGTTAAAAGAAAAAAATGGTAGGTTGTACGTTCAAGGGAATTCAAGTTACCCTGTTGAAACTTTGTACCCTGACAAAAAACGGCAACTGCTAGGACAAATACAACTTACGCGCGGACACACCACCCTAGACGTTACCATTTTTGACATTCAAGGCTCTATCCGAACAATAAGATACAACTTAGAAATAAACTAGTAAAATTATTCGCGGGCAACGCCCCCGCTCAGAGTGACGCGCGACAATTGTTGTTTTTCAAGAAAATGAGAGTTTTTCGTCTATTCCGAACATATTTCTAAATTCAGCGGTAGCATTTTCTAGGTAGAACATTCCCATTTTCCAGCCGTGTTCTTGGTATGTTTTTTTGATTGGGGGCATACTATCTAATGCTTTTTGACTTAAAGTTTTATCGTCAACAATTTTGGCTTTTCCGTAATAACGCAAAAATCCGCCCTCACCCATTGCGCAAATTTCTACATTCGGATTTTTAAGAATTTGTTTGTAGCACTCCTTAAAAGTTCCTGTTCCAAAGTACAATTTTCCATCTTCAATCATTGAAAAACCAAATGGACGACATTTTGGCTTATCTCCGTCAACAGTTGTAAAATAGTAAACTTTTGCTTTATCAAGAAAATCCTTGACTTTTTCTAAATCAGACATAAAATTCTCCTTCAAAATTAAAGGCATCTCGAAAAACTCGTTTTAGATAATTTTTTCGAGATGCCTTCGAGTTTTAAATCGTTAAAATACAACGACTTAGAACATCGCATTTGCAAAGTTACCTCTAAAAATTGCAATTTTTAGAGATTCCCATAAACAATCACACTTTAAACAAATCTATTTGTTCGCCGATTTTTTGTATGCTTTCTTTTACTTGCCCACTAACTGTACTAAGTTCAGCACCCGTTTGATTGATTTTACTAGCACCCGAACTCATTTCTTTCATGCTACCGTCCATAGCTTGCGTAAGTTCTTGTAGGCGAGAAACTTCCTTTAAAATTGCGCGATTTCCTTCGCTCATTTCAGAAGCCGAATTGCGTACTTCTATACTGCTGTCGTTCATAGAGTGAAGTGTTTGCGTAATTTGCTCAGAACCCGACTGCTGTTCTTCCATTGCACTTTTTATCTGACTTACTAATTGGTCAGTGTTTGCAATTTGGTCAGAAACTCGCGCAAATGCGGAGCTTGCATCTGAGGAAGCGGAAACAACGGTTTCTATTGATTTTTGTATATTTTTTAGCTGCTCGCCAATGGTCTTTGACTGAGAGCTAGATGTTTCGGAAAGTTTTCGGATTTCATCGGCAACGACGGCAAATCCTTTTCCAGCTTCGCCCGCGTGTGCGGCTTCGATTGCTGCATTCATTGCCAAAAGATTTGTTTGTTCGGCAATACTAGAAATTGCCACGTTCGCTTCATTTAAAAGCTGAGATTGAGTTTCAATTTGCTTAATTTGCTCATCTACGGCGAGCTGTTTTGAAATTCCATTTTTGGTGTTTGACTGGAGGCTAGAAAACGAAGAAACCATTTTGTCAACAGAACCATTTACGCTTTTAATGTTTCCAATCATTTCTTCAACAGCGGCACTCGCCTGCGACACTCCCTCCCCCTGTCTTTCAATCATGCGCTCAAGGCTTTCGATATTTGACGCAATCTGATTGACAGAGGATGCCGTTTGATTCACACTGCCCGATTGATTGTTGATTTGCCCGTGCATACTTTCGATATTTGCGAGAATCTGAGTAATAGCGGCGGCGGGGTCATCGGGGCTTTCTACAAGTGTGGTTCCAGGCGTACCAAGGTCTTGTTTGGAATTTT
>CALCEK010000306.1 GCA_937900125.1 uncultured Treponema sp.
GCATTAAATATAACTCCATGTGAAATATTAGGACAATGGAATTACATTGTGAGACCACAAAAGTGATGGTTATTTTTTAACAGTTCCTTAGTTAAAGACCCAATTATCAAATAATCGGCACCAACTTTCTGTACATCCAGACCGCTTAACGCTGCCTCCGCATTTATCAACTCTAAATCGCTTCGCTCTAGCAGAATAAATTTATTGCTACTTGCAAGCTTTGCGCTCAAAATATCCATTGCTTGTTTTCCGAGAGGGTCATTCTCTTTATCGTAAAATGCCCCCTTTGCATACGTAGTTTCATTAGAAAAACGAGCAATAGCAACTTTTCGCTTTAAAGTATTCTCTCCTGATTTTTGCTGAGCGACAGCATTTCCGTCTACTAAAGACGAAGATGTATCTGATGCAGTTCTTTCTTGTGTTGCAGATATACAAGAAGAAAAGGCTACAATCGTAGCAATACAAATTACTGAGGATAACAGCAATCGCTTAAACATAATACCTTCTACCTCCACTCTGAAAAAATGATTTTTGCGCGAACCTTAGCAAAGCGAAGGTTCGCGCAAAAGTTCTTTGTCAAGAACTTTTGCTTAGTGTACACTAAGCAAATTTTTTAAAATTCTTGTTGGGGAAAGTAGAAGGGGAAAAGATGGGTAGTGTTATTAAAAGTCAGCGCGTTTCTATGACGCAAAGAATTTATAGATATTTCAGTTTGTTCAACATGACGGCGGAAGAGGGGATAATGCGCAGTCTACTTAAGTAAAGTAGCGTTCTTAGGAGCGAACATCGTGGGACTCTCCTAAGAATGACATAACACGCCCTGATTTTTTAAGTTTACTTTACAAATTCTTTTTTTAAAAAGTCTAGGTCAAGTTCTGGGTACAAAACGTGTTTAGAAAGAAGCACGTTTACCTTTTGTTTTGCCTGAGTTTTTATTTCTAAAGAAAGGTCAATTTTTCCTTTTGCGGGTTTTCCTTCTTTTGTTAGCGCGGGTTTTGTATTTTTTAAGATAAAATCAATAATATCAGCAACTTCGTCCATTTCGCTAGAAGAAAAACCTAAGGTTGTTAGCGCGGGAGTTCCCACTCGGATTCCTGATGTCCACCATGCCCCATTTTTGTCATAGGGAAGTGCGTTTGCGTTTGCGGTAACACCACATTCAAAAAGGGCAGCTTCGGCTTGTTTTCCTGTAAGACCATAATTTGTAACGTCAATTAGCATTAAGTGATTGTCCGTTCCGCCTGTTTGAAGTGTCATTCCTCGTTTTTTACAAGATTCCGCAAGAGCTTTTGCATTTTCAACGACACTTTTTGCGTATTCCTTAAAAGAATCTGAAGATGCTTCTTTTAAAGCTACCGCTTTTGCCGCCATAATATGACCTAACGGACCGCCTAATACCATTGGGCAACCTTTGTTTACGGCGTCCTTAAATTCCTCTTTACAAAGAATCATTGCACCGCGCGGACCGCGAAGTGTTTTGTGAGTGGTTGTAGTAACAATGTCTGCCCATTTTACTGGGTCGTTATCGCCTGTCCACACTTTGCCCGCAACTAAACCTGCAAAATGTGCCATGTCAACCATAAGAACGGCTCCACATTTGTCGGCAATTTGTCGGAATCGTTTAAAATCAATTTTTCTTGGATAGGCAGAAAATCCAGCAAGCAAAATTAGCGGTTTTACCTCGAGGGCTTGTTTTTCAATTTCATCATAATCAAGGAGTCCAGTTTCTTTGCTCACTCCGTAGGGATGACTTTCGAACATTCTTGCACTCACATTCATTTTATAGCCATGCGTTAAATGCCCACCGCAAGAATAGTCAAGCCCCATAAGACGCTGATTCCCGAATTTTTGGCGCAAGGATTCAAATTGTTCTTCCGAAAGTTCCGTGAGTGATTTTACACCGAGTTGTTCAAGCGTGGGAAGTTCAACTTTGCGGCTTAGAATTGCCCAATATGCTACAAGATTTGCATCGCACCCCGCGTGTGGCTGAACATAAGCGTAATCTGCACCAAAAACAGAACAGGCTTCGTTTGCAGCGGCTTTTTCAACTGCATCAATATTGACGCAACCACCATAGTATCGGTGTTCGGGATAGCCTTCGGCATATTTATCGGTTAAAAGATTTCCCATTGTGGCTTGAACGGCGAGCGAACAATAATTTTCACTTGCAACAAGTTTTAAATGGCTTCGCTGATTTTCAAGTTCCTTTACAACAGAAGCGGCAATTTCTGGCGAAACAGAAGCGGTTTGTTGCAAAGAGGCAACGTAAGAAAGCATAGAAACATTCGGTTTTGGATAGCTTACAAGGTAATCTTCAATAGGCGTTGGCATAATTTCTCCACAGTTTATAAAAATCTAGGGCATCTATATAGATGCAAATAATCTAGCAATTTTTGCATAAATATTCAAGATATTGCATTTTTTGTGCAAACTGCCAGTGCTGTCTGTTTGCAAACAAGCCGCCCCGTTCCGCCGCCCCCGCTGCCATCTTTGCAAACAAAACACATCTCCCGCAAAGCCCTGTCCACACAAAAAAATTCTTGCCTTTAGAGAAAAAGTGCCGTAAACTAAAAGTTATGAGCGAAAGAATTTACCTTAACGATGGATGGTCTTATTCACCCACTTTTAAAATTGAAATGACACGTGATGATTACACGGGCGCATTTGAAACAGTGCGGCTTCCGCATACTGTAGTTGAAACTCCGTTTAACGATTTTACACCAGAGCTTTACCAAAAAGAAAGTCTTTACCGAAAAAGCTTTAAAACTTTACCTGAATGGCAAGGCAAAAAGATTCTGTTGACTGTTGAAGCGGCTGCGCATTTAGGCGAGGTGTTTTTGAATGGAAAAAGCCTGTTTGTTCATCGTTGCGGATACACGGCATTTACGGTTGACCTTACCGAGCATTTGTCTCAAGCGGGTGAGCAAAATCTGCTTGCGGTTCGGGTTGATAGCCGAGAAAATGTTCACCAACCGCCTTTCGGAAACGTCATCGACTATATGACCTACGGCGGACTTTATCGCGAAGTTTATCTTGACGTAAAAAATCCCATTTATATAGAAGATATTTTTGTTAGCACAAAGGAAAATACCGTAAATTCGGAAATAAAATTGAATGTGGAATCTGGATTTGAGGGCTTTACGATTCATCAGATTGTGCTTCCCGATTTAAATGCGCCTGTTGTGGGCGACAAAAATAATCCTTGTGCGGAATTGGATTCTGGTGTCACCGCAAACAAAACACTCACTTCGGCACAGGCAAGTGGAATTGCAAAGTGGGATTTAGAAACGCCCGCGTTGTACACTTTAAAAACAGAACTTAAAGACGCAAACGGAACAGTCGTTGATGAACAAACGGTGCGCTTCGGCTTTCGTGAGATTCAATTTGACGCAAAAGGTTTTTTCTTAAACGGCAAAAAAATAAAATTGCGCGGCTTAAATCGGCACCAAAGTTGGCCATACGTTGGTTACGCCATGCCCAAAAATATGCAGCGCGAAGACGCGGACATTTTAAAATACGAACTTGGGCTAAACGAAGTACGAACATCGCATTATCCGCAAAGTCAGCATTTTGTTGACCGCTGCGATGAAATTGGACTTTTGGTGTTTACGGAATTCCCAGGCTGGCAATTTATTGGGGACGCTGAATGGAAAGAAATTGCCGTTCAAAATGTGCGCGAAATGGTTTTACAGTACAGAAATCACCCATCAGTGTTTATGTGGGGGGTCAGAATCAACGAAAGTCCCGATGATGACGAATTTTACAAAAAAACAAATGCTGTCGCCCACGAATTAGATTCAACTCGCCCAACGGCAGGTGTTAGAAACTTTAAAAATAGTCACTTTTTTGAAGATGTCTACACGTACAACGATTTTAGTTATTATGGTCCAAATGAAGGAACTCGTCCAAAAGATGAAATTACAAAATCAAATGGCGGCTACATGGTAACAGAATACAATGGACATATGTATCCTACAAAATCATTTGACGATGAGTGGCACAGAATGAAACACGCTTTGCGCCACGCGACCGTTTTGGACTCCGTTGCCTCTCGCGATGAAACAGGCGGCTCTTCTGGGTGGTGCGCATTTGACTATAATACCCACAAGGAGTTTGGTGCGGGAGATTACATTTGCTATCACGGCGTTATGGATATGTTTAGAAATCCAAAGCTTGCCGCTAGCGTTTACAGAAGTCAGCAGGACGCTTCTGTTGTAGGCGATGTTTTAGAAATTTCTAGCAGTATGGATTTGGGGGAATACCCAGCGGGAGTACGGGAGTCCGTTTGGATTTTTACAAATGCCGATAGTGTAAAATTTTACGTGAATGACAATTACATAAAGGAATTTGTTCCCTCTGATTCTCCGTACAAACACTTAGCGCATGGACCTATTTTAGTGGATGATTTTATTGGGAGCAGACTTGCAAACGATTACAATATTCCAGAAAAAAAGGCTGAGGAAATAAAAAAAGTTTTGCATGCGGTTTTGTCTTACGGAATGGATAATATGCCAGCGGCGACAAAAGCTATTGCGGCAAAACTTGCGGTAACAAAAACCACAACTATGGAACAAATGGGCGAATTCTTTTCGCGGTATTTGGGAAATCTTGGCGCAGGCGGAAGTGTTAGCACAAAATATACTTTTGAAGCATACCGCAATGGAAAATTGGTTAAAACAGTCATAAAAACTCCTGCAAAATCTGTGCAAGTTTTAGCAGAAGCCTTGCGAACTTCTTTAAAAGAAGAATCAAGCTATGATGTAGCGTCTGTCCGTTTGCGTGCCGTTGATGAAAATCAAAATGTGCATCCGTATTGCCAAGAAGCCGTTTTTGTACAAACCGAAGGTGCAATAGAACTAATTGGACCTTCTGTTGTGTCGCTAAAGGGCGGTTCAGCAGCAGTTTACGTAAAAACAATCGGAAAAAAAGGAAACGGAAGCCTTTTAATACGCGATTGGCTTAATAGAGAATTAAAACTTGAATTTACCGTAGAGTAAAAAAAAGGGAGAGTAAATCGCTCTCCCTTTTGCAGTTTTATTGGAAACTTCTAAAAATTGCCCTATTCTTTTATATCGGGGTGATTTTTAAACCAATTGTCCCACGCAATTTCAAAATCTTTTGTGTAAGATTCTTTTTCTTTTTCTGAAAGGAAAGAATATTTAAAGCTATTTAAAAGAATCTCTTTTACTTCAGAAATTGTAAAATGCAATTTGCTGTACAACGTCCAAAATTCGTTTATGAGCGTTGTTTTAAAGAACACAGGGTCATCTGTGTTAATTGTAACAGGCACTTTTGCGTCATAAATTGTGCGGATTGGGTGAGATTCTATTTCTTTAACGTAAGTTTTTGTGTAAACATTGCTTTCAAGGCAAACTTCTAGTGGAACTTGTTTTTCTGAAAGTTCCCTTAAAAAATCTGCATCGTATGCGCTTGAAATTCCGTGTCCAATTCGTTCTGCATAAAGAAAGTCAATGCTGTCTTTAATTGAATGGTAGTCGCAAATTTCGCCAGCGTGAACAACTGTGTGTAAACCATTTGCGTGTGCTTTTTCAAAAACTGGTGCAAAATCTTTTGCGGGACCTTTTTTTTCATCTCCGCCAAGACCAATTCCGATTATGTAATTTGACTTATCATTTAAGACAAAATTAAGGTTTTGCATAGCGTTATCAAGTCCAAACGAACGGCTAACATCGACAATTACTTTTATATCGCGATTGTATGTTTTTTTCACATACTCAATTCCGTGTGCAATGTTATCGGAAAGGTCGGAAAATGCAAAACCGCGCTTGATGTGTGCGGTGGGGCTAAAGAAAACTTCAGCGTAAACAATATTATTTTCTTCCATATACAAGCCAACATCTTGCATAATAAGATAGATGTCTTCAACTCGAGAAAAATAATTCTGTATGGCTATAAAAGATTCAAGAAAGCCCGCCAAATCGTCATATTCAAACAAAGCGTCAAGCTCCGCTTCGCTCATTTTTTGACCTTTACTGTGAAAATAGAGGTCTTTTATTGTTTCGCGAGAGGGAACAGCTTCTCCGTGTAAGTGCAATTCGGCTTTTGGAACAGCTTTTAGCAAATTAAAAAAATCTTCCTTTTCCATAATTCACATTATAATACAAAATCTAAAAAAAGCAAAACTAAAGTAAAAAAAACTGTGAGAAATTATCTTTATTATGCTATACTGAAATGAATTTTTTTTATTAGAGGTGTGTTGTGTCTAAAAAACTATACATTGGCAATTTGAGTTTTTCTACAACTGAAGAACGATTGCGGGAAATTTTTTTGCCTTACGGAGAAATTCTTTCTGTTACAATTTTGCGCGATAAAGAAAGTGGCGCGTCAAAGGGATTCGGTTTTGTTTGCCTAAACGATGAAAATGCGGCGCAAAAAGCAATCCGAGTGCTTTCTGGACGAGAAATTGACGGAAGAAAAATCCGTGTAAGCGAAACCGAAGAAAAGCGTGGAATGCGTTAAAGTTTTACAAAAAGGGAAATTTTTGTAGATTCCGCTTTTTTTTTTGCTTGACAATTTGCGGGGGGGGGGGGATAATTTTTAA
>CALCEK010000307.1 GCA_937900125.1 uncultured Treponema sp.
GTCGCCTACGGAACAAATGAAATTTTGCTTTACGATGTAAATGGACTGATTTTGCGCCGTGTTCGCGGTCCGCTAAATGGTTTTGACCGACCAACAGACATTTTGCGCCTTCCAGATGGAAAATTGCTTGTTTGCGAAAGTGCGGGCGACAGGCTCGCTGTTTTAGATTCAAACGGAACTTTTCTTCGCTATTATGGAGAAAAGGGCAGGGGCGAAGGTCAATTCATCGGACCACAATATATGGCACTCGATAGCTACGGAAATATTTATGTTACCGATTTTGGAAATGCTCGCGTTGTAGTTTTTGATTCCGATGGAAATCCTTTAGCTCATTTTGGGACAAAAGATTCTTCATTTGCTGGACTAAAATCCCCAATGGGAATTGCGATTGCAGATGATAGGGTTTTTGTAGCGGACAGTGTTACGGGGGCAATTTACGAATTTGACCGCTCTGGTAACTTTTTAGGCAATTTGTCAAACGAAAAAACTTTTGCTCGTCCCGAATGTTTGCGAGTTTGGGGCGATTCCTTGATTTTGACCGACACAAATCGCATTGTTACAATCAACATAGAAACAGGCACAATTTACGAAAATGCAAAAACAGGAAATGCCGCAAGCCTAATTACAAGTGCCGTTCCAGATGCAAATGGAAATTTGATTGTTACCGATTTTAAAGCGAACGACATTTACGTTATGTCAAAAATGACCGAATTGGTGGGCGGATTTTTTGTTCAAATTGAAAAGGTCATTTCTGATAAATTCCCAAATGTTACGCTAGAAGTAAAAGTTGAAAATCGTAAACGACAACCTATCGTTGGGCTATCGCAAACAAATTTCCTTGTTACGGAAAACAAACGCCCAGTTTCAAATATGACGCTTTCTGGAGCTGCAAATCGCAATGATAGGGCAGACATTACGCTTCTTATTGATAGAAGTTATTCAATGAAAGCTCACGAAGAAGAAGTTACAAATGCTGTGCGCGAAATTGCTTCGGCTTTAGACGGAAGGGGAAATATTCAAATTATAAGCGTTGGTGCAAATCCAGTGCTTGAATTTACGGGTTCAAATGAAAATTTAAGGGATTTTTCAGTTAAGGCTCTAAAAGCACCTTATTCAGAGATTTCTGCGCTTGACCGAGGTATTAGACTTAGTGCAAACAATTTGATTAGTGGCGAAAAAAAGCGCGGAATCATCTATTTAACAGATGGTTCTGTAACGCAAAACGCTTTTGAAACTTACAATCTTTCCGATTTGACGGCATTTTTGAACAATAATTGTATTTCGTTTAGCACAGTGCGCCTAGAATACAGTTCTTTAAGTGAAGAAGTTTCCTACATTACAAGAAGTACAACAGGTTCAGATTATTATGTTTACCGCCCAGAAGGACTTTCTGGAATAATTGAAGAAATTTTAAGTTTACCTTCAGGTTTGTATCAAATAACCTATACATCTGCATTGTCTACAGAATATGGAAGAAAATATCTTCCTGTTGAAGTTGAAACTTATCTTTTAAATCATTCTGGAAAAGACGAGAGCGGATATTTTGCGCCTTTAGAGTAATGGCATCTCGAAAAACTCATTTTAGATAATTTTTTCGAGATGCCGTCGAGTTCTAAGTCGTTGAAATATAACGACTTAGAACATCGCATTTTCAAAGTTACCTCTAAAAATTGCAATTTTTAGAGGTTTCCTAATAAAATGTGTTACATAAAGTATGTTGCGCTTTGCTCTCTTAAGCAGAGAGGCGTTGAGCGAAAACTTTATTTTTCTAGTAAACGGGCGCGGCGGACTTTTAACAAGGGATTTTTGTCCTCCATTTCGTATAGTGTTTTTTCTAGTTTTGAAAGTTTTTCATCCCCAAATTCAAAAAGTTCTTTTTGTTCAGGAATTTCTAATTTTTCTACATTTTCAACGGCAACTCCCAAAAGCCGAATCCCTCGTTTTTTGTCCCATTTTTTTTCCAAAAGTTTTTGAATGCGAAAAAATAAATCTTCTTCGCTAGAAATTGCTCTGTCGCTTGTGTTTTGTGCAGAAATCGTTGTAAAATCCTCAAAGCGAATTTTTAGGCAAACTGTATGCGAGCGAACTTTTTCGCGGTGCATCCGAAACATAACGTAGCGACACAATTCCATCAGCGCAGATTCAACTGCATATTGGTCAATTAAATCAAAATCAAATGTCGTTTCTGAACTAAGAGAATGATTTTTTGCCTCCTCGCCAAAGGTGATTTCGCGATTTCCGCGCACTGCATTGTACAAAAACGCGCCTGCACTTTCGCCAAAAATACTTTGCAAAGATTTTAGCGATTTTGCATAAATGTCCTTTGTTGTTTTGAGTCCTGCATTTTTTAGCCGAGTCCGCGTTTTTTCCCCAATTCCCCACACTTTTTCAAGCGGAAGAGAAAGCATAAAATCATTTTCTTTTCCAAATGGAACGCAAGTTAAACCATCGGGTTTTTGTAAGCCAGAGGCAATTTTTGCGCAATACATTGTAGAAGCAATTCCAACGCTCACGGTTAGTCCAGTTTTTTCTAGGATTTCATTTTTTAGTCGTTTTGCAACGTCCTCACTTTTTCCAAAAAGCCGTTCTGTTCCCGTCATATCCAAAAAAGCTTCGTCAATCGAAATTTGAATCACGTCAGGCGAATAAAATGAAAAAATTTCCATAACTTGCAAAGATTTTTCTTGATAGCGTTTGTAATTTCCGCGGATAAAAATTGCATTTGGGCAAAGTCGCACAGCAGTTGCAAGTGGCATTGCGGAATGAATCCCGAATTTTCGCGCTTCATAAGAGGCTGTAGACACAACGCATCTTCTGTCGCCTGGTTTTCCACCTACGACAACGGGTCGATTTCTGTATTCTGGATGGTCAAGTTGTTCAACAGAAGCAAAAAAAGCGTCCAAATCAACGTGAAAAAATACTTTTTCTAAACTCACTACTGATTTTCCTCTGTGTAAACGTCTTGAATCCAAGTTTTAATAGAATCATTTTCAGCTTGAATATATGAAGTAACTTGAATGTGTGCGCCAACAAGGGCTTCTGAAGAATAAACAATTTCAAGTTCGCGGTCAGGGAAATCTGGAATTTGAAACAAAACCTTATGAGTTCCGTCAAATGTATAGTTATAATTTGAATCATACAGCGGAACAGAATCCTCTGATTCAACTGAAATTTCATAACGCAAAACATCGCACTCGGAACGAATAATCAAATGGTGCATTGTAAGTTCCATAAAAGCATCTTCTGAAAGCAATAGATCTATGGGCGATTTTTCTTCGGGCTTTGCGCTAACAATTTCAGGGTATTTTAAGGGAACAATGCTTCGCATATGTTTTATTATTTGCGAAGTAGAAAAAAAGTAAAACGCAGAAAGAAGTCCTACGGACAAAATTAACATCGCTATTGCAGAAAAAATAACTTTAAGACGCGAAATATTGTGATTTTTGCTTAGAATTTCAGATGCAATTAAGATTCTTTCCCATAAAAGCTCAAAAGGTAGCAAAATAAGTGCTAAAAATATATTTCCCCAAATATCTGTAAAAACAAATTGCCTAAGAGCTTCTTCAGATGCTGTAGAAAGAAAAGCTTGCATAAGCGGAATAAACGGAATTATTGGAAAAATAAAAGAAAGTATTAGCGATGGCATTTTTCTTCTGTGTTTTGCAAAAATCATCAAAAGATATTCGTAAAAAAAAATGAATAAAAGCGACAAATCAATCGATGTAAAAATCACGATGTTTATTGCTGAAACAAATTGCCCAAAATACCCCAAAGCGTAAAACGCGGTTCTAAAATTAAAACGCACTTGTAAAACAAAAAGCAAAAATGTAACAAAAAAAGTCAACAAAATCTTTAAGCCAAAAACCAAAACAGAATCGTCAAGGTGCGAAAAAATTTTTTGCGTTCCAAACAAAAGTCCCGTGCTTGTAGCCAAAATTATCGGAAGCAAATACCAAGTGCGAGTCAAATCTTTTGCTACAGCTTTTCCCCTGCTGCTTTTAGAAAATGCCGAAAAACAAGTGCTAAGAAGCGTAATAAACGTAAATAGAAGATAAAAAAGAGTGTAAAACGCCTCGCCTGGCCAAAATCCATATATTCCTATAGGAATAAAGGTATAATGCCTATCCCAAGAAAGACTTCTTCCGTCTTCAAGTTCAAGCGCGGTTTGCAAAATTACGTCAGAAAATTCCGTTTGATTTTGAATTTTTATTCCAACGGAGGGGATTCCCTCTTTTAAAAACAAAGAAAGTCGATTCTCCTCTTCTAAAATGCCCAATCGGTAAAGCAAACTAAAATAAAGCGGAATTTTTGCGTTTACACCCGCTTTTATTGTGGCAGTTTTTAGTGCTTTGACAAGATATAGTGGCGAAACATCGTGATTTCCGCCAGGAACAATTTCTACATTTGTGCTAGAAGGAATAAAAACGATTGCGCAAGAGCTATCTGTATTGTAAATGGACGAAGTAAAAATTTCAGTTCCGCTAGGATGTTTGTACAACGATGATTGTGGTAAAATTGATTTTTCATCATTTGCCCCAAAAAAAATTTGAATCGAAAAAGAAAAAGGGGTTTCAGACAATTTTTTGTAAGTTTTTACAATTTCGTCAAAATGCAAAAGCGCAAAATCTTGCGGAAAACTAAAAATCACATTTTCTACATTTGACTCATACCAAGGAATTTTTTTGTTTTTATCAGAAACACCCGAAGCTTTTATTGGCACAATTATATTATACGGAAAAGAGGAAGCGTCAAAAGAACCGAGACCTTGTTTTTCAAATGCAATTTCATTTTCATTTAAGGAATCAGATAAAAATTGGCTAAGTGCAAATCCTTTAAGATTATTTTCAGTTGTTTGGGCAAATTGATTTGTAAGCGGAAATATGCAAAAAAAAGTCAAAAAAACTGCTTTAAGAATCTTATTTTTATAGCAGCATAGTGCCTCACTAATTTTTTTGCCCTCATCAAAATTCAAAATTTAACACCCAACAAAAGAATATCACAAGCAAAAATTTCTGTAAAGGGAAGGAAAATTATCTTTGAAGAGCAACTTTTCTTTACATTTTGAAAATAATGGCTTATACTTGAATAAAGGAGTTTTTGTTCCAAAAATATGGCTTTACAGAAAAAATTTACACTTGATTTACCCTTAAAAGTTGTTTTAACAGAAGAGGGGGCTTCTCACTTTATAAGTTGCAAAAAAAATTTACTTCGATTTCGCCTTGCAGATAATCAAGAAGAATACGGAATCAGCATGGAACATTTTTCTCCAATGTCAATACAAAATATGATTTTGGTCAATTATGTTTCCAAGATAGAAATTTCTATGCCTGAATTTGTAACGCACAGGCAAGAAATTATGGATTTATCAAAAGTCATTGTGTATTCAATTTTATACAAACAATTAGATCGGAACAGCACACGTCTGAAC
>CALCEK010000308.1 GCA_937900125.1 uncultured Treponema sp.
TAAACTTGGCATTCTTTTTCGTCTTCTTTCCTTCCCTATGTTTGTCAATGAACAGACCGCTTTGTCTTTTTTAGCGGGTGAGTATGTTTATACACCCTACACTTTTTTTTGTCAACACCTCTTTCCCTTTTTTTTAATTTTTTTTCGATTTTTTTTCTTTTTTTCTTTTTGGGGGAAAATGGGGCATTAGGCGGCGAGAGGGAATTTTTTCTTTTTCTCTTTTTGGGGGGAATTTTTTCTGGAATTTTTTTTGTGGTGTTTTTTAAAAACAATGCGCCGCCGTTTTCTACAACGTTATTTGTACGCTTCCTTTGCAATTTTTGAATAATATCTAATGGGGAAAAAGCAAATTCATTTTTTTTTAAGAAAAAATTAAGAATCAGGCTTACGGCGGGCGTTTTTGTAAAACTAAAATGGCGCGGTGTATGGGGCAATTTTTTCGCGTGAAATTTTGCTAAACGTATACTCGATTCCGTTTTCGCTGAGTTCTACACTTGCAAAACTGGGGGCGGAACTGTTACGAGGGAGGGAAATGCTTCCTGGATTTAAAACGAACTGTTTCTGCGACTTTTTTGCATACGGGGTATGGGTATGACCAAACAGCACGAGAGCTGGCGAAGAAATATCCTTTTGTTTGCAAAAGATTTCCGCACTCACCTTTAGCTGTTCTGTTCCGCTGTAAACCCCGTATTCGTGTCCGTGGGTGCAAAAAACGCTTTGGGAAGCAACCGTAAAAGCGACTGCATTTGGGCATTTTATGGGCGTAAAACTTTCTGCATTTGCATTTTCCCGCTCTACAAAAAACGAAGCTGGGTCATTATTTCCACGGACAAAAGCGATTACGCCTGGCAGCACTGCTTTAAAAGCCGAATTTCGCTCAGATTTTGAAAGCAATTCTTTAAGGTCGTGCGCACCATCTCCGCAAAAAACTAGGGCATCGTAAAATTTTCCGCACTCTTGCACAATAAATTGAAATTGTGTAAAAAAGCCGTGCGAATCTGAAATCACCAAAAGACGAGCCGTTTTTACTGAAGAAAGCTCTGCGATTGCCTCTTTTGTTCCCAAAAGGAACGATTCTGAATCTTGTCTTAAAACGAAAGGACTTTTACAGGATTTAAAGCTCAATCTGCAAGCTCCAAGACAAAATGATTCATCGCCTGCAAACCAGTTGCGCTATCTGTGTAACGATGCACGGGCAAGTTTCCAACGATTGTTTGCACGTGTAAATGAAGTTCCGAATCCGAGGGAAGCGGACCTGGTAAAAACGCCACATATCGAACGGCATTTAGAATTAAATTTTGCATTTCAGAATCGTGGCTGTGGTCGGTATCCAAACTGCCAGTTTCTTCGTTAATTGTTCGCTCGTATTCAAGGACAAAATTCGCTGTCGCTTCTTCACCGAGTGCGTCATCTTGCGGAAAAAACGAAAATACGGGAAAAGGCAATTCGCCGTCCCACAAATCTTGCAATTTTGCTACCATATAATGTGTGTTTTCGGGGGCACCAAAAATCAAAAGTCCGCGCAAAACCTTATTTTCAATCAAATCATAAAGATTCATAATGCGATTTTTTAAATCGTCTGGATAAATTACGGGAAAAATGATTCCGCCGTCTTCTTCTAGCCCAAATTTTTCGCCTAAATCGGAAATGACTTTTTCGTAAAAATCTTTTTCGTTAAAACCATAGCCAAAAAGTATACAAATTTCGCCTTCTTCTGCGCGAAAATGATTTGCACCACTTTTTGGAACATTTTCATCAATTTCAAGCGGAACTGCATCTTTATACGGATTAAGATTCATTTCAGAAAACGAATTCTGTTTTTTTTCTTCTTTTTTTTGCGAACATGAAATAAAACTCGTGCAAAACAAGGCAAAAGCTGTAATTAAACTTAAAAACACTTCAACATTTTTCATAATACAGTTATTATACACAATTTTTTGTCTGATTACAACTGCGAAAGTGCACCCGCAATGCTGTACGCCCTATCGCCAAATTTTTCAATTTGCCGCACAAGGTCAATATACAAAAGTTCCGCCTTAACATTTGCGCCTGCTTCAAGGCGTTTTCTTGCCACTTTTTTGAGGTTATGCCTAAACACGTCAATTTGGGTTTCAATTTCTTTGGCAATCATAAATTGGTCTTCGTCAAGATGTTTGTTGATATTTTTACTTATAAAGTTCATAATTTGCCGCGCTAAGTCAAGGTAGGGGCCTAACCTATCCATATCTTCTTGCGAAAATTCCATTTGTTTTTCTATGGATTTTTTGAGCAAAATTGCAACGTTATAACATTCGTCAGTCATTTCTTCAAGGTCATCAACAATTTGCATCATTATAGAAAGACTATCCCGCTGTTGCATACTAAGTGGCAAATGTTCACAATTTATAAGATAATTTGTGAGCTGTTCTTTCATTTGGTCAGCGTAATCTTCTTGTTTTGTGAGTCGCTCCAAGTGATTTTCGATAAACGCATTTGTTCGATTTTGGAATCCCGCCTGAACACCTTCAAACATTTGTGTAACAAGCACGGTCATATCCTGAATCTCTTTTTCGGCACGAATAATGTAAGAAGCCGCATTTTCTTTTCCGCCAGTTTCGCTAAACTCAAAGACATAGACATTTCCGTCTGTTTTAGAGTCGTCTTTTACAAGTTTTTCCATTAAATGCGCAATTTGTTTAGTAAATGGCAAACAAATGAGCGATGTTAGTGTTTTTAACACCGTATGCAATGCGGCAATGTGCCAAGTGATTGACTGTTCAGGACTTCCTGGCACAATCAAATCGACTAATTCAAGGAGTGGCGTGAAAAATGCACAAGCCAAAATAACTGTTGCAACATTAAAAAGCACGTGAACAAGAGCCGTCCGTTTTGCAGGAGCATTTGAGTGCATTCCCGCAAGAACCGCGTCTATTGTGCTTCCGATGTTGCTTCCGATAACAAGTGCCGAAGCAAATTCCCAGCCAATCAGTTGTTTTGATGCCATTGTAATTACAATCGCACTTTCGGCAGAAGAAGAATGGATGAGGGCGGTAATTAAAATGCCCACCAAAACGCCTATCGCTATGCTCCACGCGCCCAAATCCGTAAATTGTGTAAGAAAATTAAGCGTTCCGTTAGCGGGGTCTATTGTGCTAGAAAGCCAATCAAGCCCAATAAAAAGCATTCCAAAGCCCATAATCGCTTCGCCCAACGACTGCTTTTTAAATTTTCTGATGATTGTAAGCAAATATCCGAATCCAAAAATCGGAATGGCAAAAGAAGAAATTTTAAAGTTAAAGCCGAATAAAACAACAATCCAAGCGGTTATTGTAGTACCAATATTCGCGCCAAGCGTAACTCCAACCGACTGTTGAAGCGTCATTAGCCCCGCGTTTACAAAACCAACTTCCATTGCAGTTGTAGCTCCAGAAGACTGTATTATAAACGTAAGAACAAGTCCCGTTAAAAAGCCCAAAAAGCTGTTGCCAGTCATAAAACCGAGCGCAGACTGAAGTCGGCTTCCCGCACTTTTTTGTATACCATCGCTCATCATTTTCATGCCGTAAAGCAAGAACGCGAGGCTTCCAATCAGCTGTAAAATTGTACTAATAACTGCCACAATAATTTTAGCATACAAAATAAAATGGGTTTTTGTCTAGGGTTGAACTAGAATTGACCCCAAGGGTGAATCACAGGGTGCTTTTATCGCAAAGAAAACAAATCGCCCGCCCGTTTTTTAAACACCATATTGTAAAAAAATCATATTCTTTTTTTCGCAAAGTATTTTTTAGCGGGCGGGGCAACGCTGTATTTTATAAATTAAAGGCGTTTACACCATCGCCGCTTTCGCAGGCAAAGAAGCCCGCTCCATAGCCGATCTTTTGCGTGTATTCCTTCTGAACATTTTCAATAAACGAATCAACACAATCTTTTTTTACAAGAGCAATCGCACAACCGCCAAAGCCCGCGCCGGTCATCCTGGCGCCAAGACAGCCTTCCTGCTTTTGCGCAGTATGCGCCAAAGTGTCTAATTCAATTCCGGTAACTTCGTAATCGTTTTGCAAAGATTCGTGGCTTGCATTAAGAAGTGCGCCGAGTTTTGCAAGATCTGAATTTGTTAATGCCAGGACAGCATCTTTTACGCGCTGATTTTCCGTAACGCAATGCCTTACCCTCTTTTTAAGAATTTCATCTTTTACAAGAGCCTGCTTTTCTTCCCAGTCTTTTGGAGTAAGGGCGCAAAGACTTTTTATGTCCGCTCCGCCGTCCTGCAAAATTTTTAAAGCCTTCTCGCACTCCTCTCTCCTCTCGTTATACTTGCTGTCTGCCAGGCGGCGCACTTTGTTTGTGTTCATAACAACAAAACAATAATCGTCAAGTCTTAAAGGCGCATAAGCATAATCCAGAGTTGAGCAATTAAGAGTA
>CALCEK010000309.1 GCA_937900125.1 uncultured Treponema sp.
CAGTCCTATAAGTCCCCTCCATCATCCGCTGCGCCACCGGGCACTGCTTCAGCTTCAGTCCCAATTCCGCATTCCGCATTCCCAATTCCGCATTCGGATTAGAGATAGTCGAAAGCTGCTTTCCGTCTTCCATGGTCGCTGTTGTTGATGAGTTCCGAATAGATCTCGTTGAACTTCGCGTTAAGCATCGCCGGCGTGAAGGCGCTCTTGAAGTACCAGTCGTTCCTCATCTGGCTCACCGCCTCAAGGAACTGCCGCAGCGCGTCGATCCGCAGGCGGTCGTCCACCACCTGCGGCTTCCCGCCGACGGGCGGCAGCGTCTCCGCAACCTTCTCGCTGAGGCTGCCCAAAAGCGACTTCATGTGCGCGAAGTCGGCGCCTTTTCTGATGTAGGCCGTGTGCTTCTTCGCCTCATACACCTCCTCGAAGGCTTTCATGCCGTTCCACACCACGTTGTTCTTCCGTCCGTCGCTTTCCGTCCGGTCAAGCGTGTCGCGCTGCCCGCGCCCGTTGGCCGTCCCGACGTCCGCCAATATCCTGTTCACAAGCTGGAGTTTCTCTTTCTTCGCCAGCCCGTAGGCCGCCCTGTAAATCTCTTCCACAGTCATACTTCCTGCCTCCTGCTTCCTGCTTCTCTCAACTTGATCTCGTCCATCACGCGCCGGGCGCATCTGGGGCAGGTGTCGCCCCAAACGCGCCGGTCGTACTCGTACCCACACTCCGGGCACTCCGCCCAGATCTCGTGGTTAAGCCGCTCCCCCTCTGAGAGGGGGGCAGGGGGGAGTCTATGTCCCATCCGTCCCATAAGTCCTATCCCTCCATCTCCTTCTTGGGTTCAACAAAGAACGTCTCGTCCTGCGTCACCGTGATGCCGCATTCGGCCATCGCCTCCATCATCGTGACGGGGCTGTTGTGGTTGTCGGTCTCCACCTCCTTCAGGTCGCGGTCGGCCAGCAGCCTGTCCTTCGCGATCTCCTCCGTCGTGCGGATGTAGCCCGGCAGGAAGCTCTTCACCAAGTTCAGTGCGCTCGCCCACGTGAATCCCTTCAGGGTCTTCAGCTTCGGCGTGCCCGTGCGGAACCCGATGGTGCCGTGCGCCATGTCGAGGCTCTTCTTCTTGGTGAAGAGCTCCGCCTGGTTCTCCACGGCGTAGGCCTGAAGCGTGTCGAAGGCCCGCTCCCGCTCGTCGCTGAGGCGCGTCAGCTCGTCGGCGCGTTTCTCGCGTATCTTGGCGCATTGCAGCTCGATGTCCGCGTTGATTTTCTGGATCTGCGCGTCCGCCTTGGCGTAGCTGGCGAAAGCGTCGTTGGCCTGCTCGGCCGTGATGCCCTGTATCAGGGTCTTCTTCTGTCTTGTTGCCATTTTGAATGATGTTTAAGTGTTGTTTAATCGTTGTTTGTTTAATCGTTTATTAGTCCCATCTGTCCTATAAGTCCCATCCGTCCAGTTCCAAGCACCCGCTGTCGATCCGCTTCCTCTCGCAGCTCTTTTTGCCGCATTCGCTCCTGAGCCATTGCCGGTTCCGCCTCGCCTTTTCATTGTAGGCGGCAAGGCTGGCCTCGCGTATCTCGGCCTCGCGGCGCAGCACGTCGTCCATCGTCGGCTCCTCCGACGCGGAAACAAAGCCCGCGTAGAAGTTGACGCCGACCACGCCGCCCGACGCTCCCTGCCGCTTGTAAGGGACGCCCGCCGCGCAGACCGTGTCGCCCGTGGTCTTCGAGACATAAGGATCGCTGTAGGCGAGCTTGCCCGCCTCATGCGCTTTCACATACCAAGCGCGTTTCGTCCACTCGGCCTTGCCCGTCTGGTTGCCGCCGTGCAGCGCCATCGTATAGCCGTTCTCCATGACGTGCATCAAGTTCGTCATTTCCTTGTCGTCGGCGACCGCTTGCGTCAGGTTCACCCAATTCGTAAGAAAGTGCGCGAATCCCCGTAACACGTCCGTCTTCCGCATTCCCCAAGATTTCAACTGGATTTTCAAGAAAACGGAATTCCACTCCTTCTTCTTCGGCGTGGTCAACTTCTTCGCGACGGGCAGGCATTTCTGCACGAGTTCGGCGGTAAACCACATAGACTTTTTCTGCACCAAGCCGAAGTGCCATTCTTGCGGCGTCCATTGCGACATTTCCTCCGCCGCAAACAACGACTGTTTTTGCCTCATAAAATGGGGTGTCAGCAACGCCTTTTTCATACGCCTTCATCAAATTTGCGCGAGTAAGATATTCATTCGCACTAAAAACACCAATGTAATTTTCTCCAGGAATATTAAAAAACTTCGGAAGCCCCGCACCTGTTCCAACAAATGCCGCGTCAAATTCCTTTTCGGTTAAAATTTGCTGAATCGTTGCCGTGCGCCCAACAAGCGTGTTCATTTCGAACTGTACGCCCATAGCTTTTAAGTTTTCAACTTCTTTGGCAACAATTTCTTTTGGAAGGCGGAATTCTGGGATTCCGTAAACCATAACGCCCCCCGCTTTATGAAAAGCTTCAAAAACGGTTACGTCATGCCCTGCGCGGCGACAATCTGCGGCAACCGTAAGCCCCGCAGGTCCAGAGCCGACAATCGCGACTTTTTTTCCTGTTGACGGTGCAATAGCGGGTGTGGTGGTAAGATTGTTGTTTCGCTCAAAGTCCGCTACAAAACGCTCAAGCCGACCAATGCAAACGCTTTTTTCTACATTTTTGTTTACTTTGCCGAGCGTACAAAGTGATTGACATTGCTTTTCTTGCGGACACACGCGCCCACAAATTGCAGGAAGAAGATTTGTCTGCTTTATGATGTCAACTGCCGATTTGAACTCCCCCTTTGCAACCTGCGCAATAAAATCTGGAATTTGAACATTTACTGGGCAGCCACTTACGCATGGTTTGTTTTTGCATTGCAAACACCTGTTGGCTTCTACAATAGCCTGTTCTTTTGTGTAGCCAAGAGCTACTTCCGTCATTTGTCTAGCGCGAACAAGCGGTTCTCCAGTCGGCATAACCTGCAAAGGAATCGCCATTCGGTCTTTGTTTGTAAGCGAAGAATCCTTTATTTTCGCTTCGATTTTGTTGTATTCATCTTTAGCAATTTGTCCTAATTTTTCTGCACTAATATGTTCCATCATTTAACTCCCATAAAAAGTCAAAAAGAGAAAGTTTCCCTAATTCTCCACGTAGGCGGTGCTTGCACAAGAGGCAAAAATCAGCCCGAACAAAAGCCCGAACAATGCCGATTTTACGCTGTTGTTTTGCATATCAGATTAAGCTCCTTCAAGCTTACATTTGTGGAAAGCCTCGGTTTCTTGGCTCTTAAACGACTTCATCCTTAACATCATATTGTCCCAATCAACCGCATGACCGTCAAAATCAGGCCCGTCAACGCACACAAATTTAGTTTCCCCGCCAACAGACACACGGCAGCCTCCACACATTCCAGTTCCGTCAATCATTATGGTGTTTAACGAAACAGTGCAGGGAACATTATACTTTGCCGCGCACTGGCAAGCGAACTTCATCATAATCGGTGGACCTATAGCAATTACCTCGGCAGGTGGAACATCTTGTTGGCAAAGACGCTCAAGAGCAATCGTTACAACGCCCTTTTCGCCCGCAGAACCGTCATCTGTCATAAGAATTACCTCATCGCAGACCGCCTTCATCTCGTCAACAAAAATGAGCAAATCCTTATTGCGTGCGCCTTCAATCAGGATAACCTTGTTGCCCGCTTCTTTTAAGGCTTGCACAATCGGATAGAGCGGTGCCGTACCGAATCCCCCGCCCACGCACACAACTGGAGCGTCGTATTTGCGGATATTACTAGGCATACCAAGCGGTCCTAGAACGCCTCCAAGATAGTCGCCCGCGTTAAGTTTAGAAAGTTTATAGGTGCTTGCCCCCACAGGCTGAAAGGCAATGGCAACCCAGCCCTCTTGCGCAGAAGCGTCCGCAATAGTAAGCGGGATTCGCTCCGTTAAGTCCTGGTCAACCTGTACAATAAGAAACTGTCCGGCTTTACGATTCTTCGCAATGTCGGGAGCTTCAAACTTCATGTAGTAGACATTCTCTGAGAGTTGTCGCTTTTCTAAGATTTTGTTCATAACGTCCCCTTAAACAGTCGATTTTCTTCCATTCTAGTGCATTTTGGGGAATAATACAAGGAAACATCTAAAAACTTAGGGTTTTTGTCTATTTTATAAAAGGAAGGGTTTGGTGGCGGGCGAAACGCTTAAACACCACGCTCTTAGGCGCAAGCTAAAAGAATAAAAATCCCCCATTACCGCCAATAAAGATAGCTAATCAAAACGCACTTTTGTACCCAACATAAGAATTCTCACTTTCCTGCAAAGCTCCCACATAACCTCACGCCCGCCCCCACATACACTTCATCTCATTAGCCATATTCCCCCTGCTACATCACTACATCGCCCCAGCCACGATAACTATCGTAGAGTATCCACCATTACTATCGTGAGGTGTCTACCATAGGTATTGTGGACTGTCTACCATTACTATCGTGTGGTGTTGTATATGGGATATTTTTAGCGATTACACGTAATAGTGGGCAGAATAATAGCACTTCTAGCGCGTCATTCTGAACGCAGTGAAGAATCCATAGATATTTTGCGGGCAAAACCATGGCAACGCACGGGCAAAGCCCTATCGCTCATAGTAACAACTGTTGCATAATGGGTGTGCATAATCAAGTTGTTCTGAAAAAGGCTTTTTACCGCACTTATGGCAAAAATTTTCAGGGTAATCCATATTGCCCAATTGTATCCAAATTTGGTAGCACTCATAGCACAATGGTCTGTAAGAGTCAAATGCTATTTGTGTTCGGCAGTGAATGCAATAGCCTTGATTGAATCGTCTATTTGAGAAAGATTGCTTATTCCAATTTTGTAAATAATATGGCTCTGCCGCATCTTTGATTGAAGTTGCTTCCTGTAAAATATCATCGAATATTTTGTAATTTTCGCTCTTATTGACTTCAATCCCCATCTCACGATTATTTCTTTCAGAATAGTCGTATAAATTCATCGATGTAATAATCGCCGTATTTTCGTTGAAATAGCACTTTGCGTGTAAATTCTCAAGAAAAAATATTTCAAGATTGTGAAAATCACGGAATTTGTTCTTTTCAAATTCCTGCATATCCTCTTTGCCAAAAATAAGCGTGATTTTTACGCCATTTCGCTCCGCATCGTGCAAACGACAGATGTATTGTTCATCGATTCTTACATATGGTGTGATGATTGCGATAAATTCTTTTGCATTTCTAATTATTCGTTCTATGTTTGCGGCAATGCCTTTTGTTGTAAGAAATTCCATAATTTGTAGCTCCTCCATCCCCGATTCCGCCGTTCGCTAAACAATAAAACTTCTCCCCGCGTCATTTGTGCAACTTTATCCATTAAACCTATCCGATAACGGAAGGCTTCGGATAGGGTTAGTGGGGGGTTATTGCAAAATCGCGCCTTTGTCGGCGGAAGAAACTAATTTTGCGTAGCGAGCTAGATAGCCACTTGTAACTTTTGGAGGAAGCGGCTTCCATTCGGCTTTTCGGTGGGCTAATTCTTCATCGCTAACTTCAAGTGTAATTTTATAATTGTTTATGTCTAGCGTGATTTTGTCACCCTCTTGAACGAGAGCGATAGGTCCGCCATCGGCAGCTTCTGGAGAACAGTGTCCTAGCGATGCACCGCGTGTTGCTCCGCTAAAACGTCCGTCAGTAATAAGAGCCACTTGTTTATCCAAGCCCTGACCCGCAAGAGCCGCCGTTACCGCAAGCATTTCGCGCATTCCCGGTCCTCCCTTTGGGCCTTCATAGCGGATCACTACAACATCACCGGGGTTAATCTTTCCGGCATAAATCGTAGCTATTGCGTCATCTTCAGAATCAAAAACTCTTGCTGGTCCTTCATGCTTCATCATTTCCGGAGCAACTGC
>CALCEK010000310.1 GCA_937900125.1 uncultured Treponema sp.
GAGTCAGTTGCTCTCCCAGCTGAGCTAATCGCCCGTTTTATAAGTGCGCCCGACACGACTTGAACGTGCAACCTCCGGATTCGAAGTCCATTGCTCTATCCGGTTGAGCTACGGGCGCAAAAATCGTTACTCTACATTTGTAGGGGTGCCTGGTGGGTTTCGAACCCACGACAGCCAGATCCACAATCTGGAATTCTACCACTGAACTACAGGCACCATGTAATCGACATATTGACTATATTCTAATTTGTTTTTTTTGTCAACTCTTGAAATTTGTTTTTTCTTAAAAAAGTGAGTTAAATTTTTGGTGGTGTTACTGTTACAGAACGACTAGATTTTTAAGAAATTTGACATTCAGGCTACGTCTTATTGAACGCAGTGAAATATCTACAAATTCTTTGCGTTATAGGCAAAAAGTTTTTCGCCCGCGAAATGCTTGTTTTGCGTGCGGGTAGCAAACGGTGTATTTTATAGAAGAAAGTTGTTTTTTGTTGATTTTTTTTTCTATAAAATAAAAGCCCAAAAAGGAATTTTCGAAGGATTTATCTGTTTGGGGCGTTATTTTTGCTGTACTGGTAAAAGTTTTGCCATTTGCAAATGGTAAAAGAATCCAATTAAAAATAAAATAAAAAAAAAGTAAAGTAGAATATTTTTTTTCCGATAATCTGAAAAGCGAATCTGTAGCGAGGTAAAATATGGTCAATCAAAAGAGAAATGAGCTTTTGCAGATTTTAAATGCGCAAAATGATGTTTTGGATTGTATGTTGACAGAACAAATAAAAATTCACGACCACGTGCGCGACCGCAAGTGGCTTGAGCTTGAGCAATGTCTTTCAAATGTGCGGGCTTATAGCGATGCCTTTGTAAGTCTTGACCAATGTCGCGAAAATTTTGTGGGGGAGAGCAAAGAGCTTTATCTTCAGCCTGAAATTGAGCCTGTCTATGTGAGTGTTCGGACAAAACTTTCTCGCAGCAAGATAGAAAATTCTGCGCTTGCCACCTATGTTGAAGCTACACGCGATTTTATCGATGGAGTTATACAAGCCTGTGTTCCGCAACAGCGCAATACGCTTTACGCACCCGCAGGAACTCTTGTAAAGCCCGAATCTTATGGCGTTGTTGTTGACACCCTGTTTTAATCTGGAGGACTGTAAATGGCTGGAACTTTTGGCGGAATAGAAATTGGAAAACGCTCGCTTATGGCGAGTACAACGCAAATTAACACGGCAGGACACAATATTTCTAATGCAAATACAGAAGGCTATTCGCGACAGCGCGTTACGCTTAAAGCGTTTGACCCACTTTATCGTCCTGATCTTGAACGTGCAGAAACAGCGGGGCAGTTAGGGCAGGGAACTGACGTTGAAAGTGTCCGCCGAGTGCGCGATGAATTACTTGACACTCGTATAGTAGCTCAAACAAATGAAGAAACTTATTGGGAAACTCGCGAAAAATACTATACAATGCTGGAGCAAATTTATAATGAGCCAGAAGAAATTTCTGTGCGGGGCAATATGGATAAATTTTGGGAAGGTTGGCAGGAACTTTCCTTGTACCCTGAATCTGATGCGGCTAGACAAGCGGTTGTTTCTCGCGGGGAAAGTTTGGCAAATTCTATTCGGCAACGGAATGCAAGTTTAACCGCGATTGGAAATCAGATTAATGGTGACATTGACGCTACAGTAAAACAAGTGAATGACTATGCAAAACAAATTGCGGCTTTAAACTCTGAGATTGTTAGAAGCCGTGCGATGGGCGATAATCCAAATGATTTAATGGATAGGCGGGATTTGCTTGTTGAAAAATTAGCAGGGCTTATAAATGTTTCAGTTGATTCTTCTGACCCAGATGAATATATGGTTCACACCGCAGGACAAATAATTGTTCAGGGTGGACTTGCGCGTCAAATTGAAACACAAAAAGATGTTGAGGGCGGATATTCGCATTTGTTTTGGGAAGATACAAAACTTGCGGCATCTTTTTCTGGCGGTTCGCTTGGAGCACTTATTGAATTGCGCGATAAAGATGTGCGCGATGAGCTTCAGTCGCTTAACACAATGACTTTGAATTTTTCTGACCTTGTAAACGAAATTCACAGAAATGCTGTTGGCAAAAACAACGTTACTGGCTTGGATTTTTTTACCGAATACCCGTTTGTGCAAAATACAAATGGCAATTTCGATAGAAACGGTGACGGCGTAGAAGATAGCTCGTATATTTTCCGCATAACAGGCACAAATTCCCTCAAAAATGAAGAACAAATCGGGCTTGAAGGCACAATCACTCTTTCTGGGCACGATGGAAATATCAACGTTGATTATTATGCTACAGATACGGTTGCCGAACTTGTAAACAGAATCAACAATAGCGATGGTGAAGTAAAAGTTTATCTTGACCGTAACAATAATTTGGTTTTAAAAGCAACTGCGTCAGAGGATTCAGAAAATCCTGATTTTGTGATTCGCCACATAGAAGATTCTGGTTTGTTCCTTGCAGGTTACGCGGGAGTTTTAAAGTCTAGCGGTGAAGACGGAGCGTATGACTTTAACAGAGCAAATGCGGTGGATTCGTTAACAAGTTCTCAATTTGCCGTAAGCCCCGTTACTGACCCTTCGGCATATATCGCTGTAAATGAAAAAATCCGTTCTGATGTACAAAGTGTTGCTTCTAGTGCGCCGAATTTGCAAGGTTTTGCCGATTCTGGAGATAGCAGTGCAGCGGTTGAAATTGCCGCAATTCGCAATACAAAAGTGATGATTGGAACGGAACGCACTTTTGACGACTATTTTGCCGATTCTGTTACAAAAATTGGCTTAAAAGGTGAACAAGCATTAAATATGCTCGAAAGTCAAAATGCTATAATGGGAGATTTGCGTGCGTTGCGCGATAGCATAAGTGGCGTAAATATAGATGAAGAATTGGCAGATATTATAAAGTTCCAGCACGGATACAATGCGGCTGCCAAATTTATTTCTATACAAGATGAACTTCTTGACACGCTTATAAATCGGCTTGGCGTGTAAGAATCTGTCTAATATGTCATTCTGAACAGCGCAATGTGTGGAGAATCTAGCGTTTGTTTTACATAAAAACTAGATTTTTAGGGGAGGACAATGTGTTGCACACTCTTAGAATGACAGATTTTCGGAAACTTTAGAGGAGAATGGAGATTATGAATAGAATTAGTTCTCAACTTAACAATACAAGTACGCAATATTACCTTAGAAAGCAAGAAGTTAAGCAGGCTGCGGCAAACAAACAAATCAACAGTCAAAATAGAATTGGACAGTTGCGTGATGACCCGCTTGCGGCTGGACATTTGGTTCGCTACCAGTCATATCTTTCTCGGGTTAAACAGTTTGAAAAAAATGCGCAAATACTTTCAGACGAATTTCAGGTTCGCGATGGTTACATAAATCAAAATTTGCAAATTATGCAACGGGTGCGCGAACTTGCAGTTGGCGGTGCAAATGGAATCAACACAGCTGATGACCTAAAAAATATGGCAAGCGAAGTCAATGAGCTTTTAAAAGAGCTTGTTCAAAATGCAAATGCCGTAGGACCAGATGGAACTTCTCTTTTTGCGGGAACTCGAACAGACACTCGTGCTTTTGACGTTTCTTATGGAAATGTTCAAGGCGCAAATGAGCCATTGATTACAGATGTAATTTATAAGGGAAACGTTGGCGAAAATCGCATAGAAATCGATGAAAATGCTTATCTCAATGTTGAAAATAGCGGAAACAGAACATTTTGGGCTGAACCGCAAAAATTGATGGGGCAGCGCGATTTAACTTCTTGGCAGGCAAAAGAAGACAGTGTGATAAATGTTGACGGAGTTGAAATCAGCATTAAAACGGGAGACAATGTGTATGCGCTTGCTAGCAAAATAAATGATAGCGGTGCTTCTGTAAAAGCCGAAATTGACCCAATAAGTCGCGGTCTTAATATTCGCACAACTGATTCTCATCAAGTGTGGTTGCAAGACAAAAGCGGTTCTGAGATCGGAAGAGCACAC
>CALCEK010000311.1 GCA_937900125.1 uncultured Treponema sp.
CTGCACGTCCTCATCGTCCGTCTTGGGATTCTTGATGAGCAGGGCGTGCTCCACCTCCACCTCGCCGTGGCTCTCGCCCTTGGTGCGGGAGTAAGTCATGTAACTGAAGGCGAAGGGCTGCTTCTGCCTCGTCAGTTGTCGCATCTGCTGTATGGCCTCGTAGACTGTCATAGTGCAAAGTTAATTATAATAGGTGTGACAGAAAAGGACAGCTTTTCAGCGCTGGGCGTTGCGCTCCAGCTGCTCCTCGTGGGCTATCTCGTCGCGGAGGGTGCGCATGATTTCCGCACCGGAGTAGTCCTTGCAGGCGTGCATGCGCTTGCGGCTCGTTCCGCCTCCGTGAGTGGTCACCATCGTTCCGTCTTCTTCCTTGTCAAACTCGACGCCAAGGTCGTTGAGCCACTTGATGACGGAGGGAGCCTTGTTCACGAGCGTGTAGACCAGCTCGGGCTTGCCGTCAAAGTGTCCGCCACCAAAGGCATCAAGATAATGTTGCGCAGGCGAATCATTAGGTTTATCAGCGGCCTGAATTCCTCCCTCTGCCATCATGGTGTTTGCATCTCCAACCCGAAGCTTTGTTACAAGAAGAACTTTTGCTCCCGCCTCGCTTGCCATAATCGCTGCGCTTGTTCCAGCTCCGCCACCACCGATAACAAGTACGTCTGCCTCATAATCAATGTGATTCAAATCTACAGAATCTGGAGCCATTCTTGGAGCTGCCTGTAACATTTCTGCAAGTTCAATAGGAGCTTTTTCGCCTTTGTTCGGTCCAATTTTCAACTCAACAAATTGACTTGCAATGCGGTCAGGATGATATTCTTTTAAAAGCTGGTCTTTTTCGTCCGCAGTTAAGCGTGCGTGTTCAAACTTTAAATTTTCTTCTCGTTTTTCAGCTACAATTTTTGCAGCATCGTCAAGATAATTTCCGTACATAATATTCTCCTAAAGGGTACACCGAAAAGTCATTGCGCACTTTATTCGATGTGCCTTGCGATTTTTAAAAATTACTTCAAAAAACTTACAGCCTTTTGAGAATCTCGCAGTTATTTTTCAATGTCGCGATTGTTATACAGATTTTTAATCTGTTCTTTGTCGCCAGTTGACATTTCAACGAATTTTTTAATAGCTTCTTCGCATTTTCCTTCGTTGATTTCATTTACGCGGTCAATAAGATGTTGACTTTGAGGCTGAATGTATTTTCCATTCAAGCGACGCGCAAGTTCTGCAACTTGTGGATGACTAATTCCCGCAGGGCAACGACTTGAGCAACACCCACACATTACGCAATCGAATGATAAATCAGCGCATTTTGCAAAATCTCCACGTTGAGCATAAGCAATGTATTGCATTGTGTTTAAACTTTGCGGACAAGCACGAGTACAAGCATTGCAACCAACGCAAGCATAAATTTCTGGGTAAAGCTGCATCATTACCGCTTGCTCTGGCTTTACTTTGTTAATGTCGTAAATTTGTTTTACAAGCGGGAAAAACGGTAGGGTTGCGATATACATATCGTTTTCTACTTTTTTTGAACAAGCAAGGCAAGTTTGTAACTGATTCTGTCCCTTTATTCTGTAGATTGTAGCGCAAGCTCCACAGAAACCATTTCGGCATCCACAGCCACGTTTCAACTGATAACCTGCGTACTCCATTGCATTCATAATTGTAAGCTCTGCGGGAACATCGTATTTTTTCCCAAAGAGATATATTGTTGCCATTTCCTTTTCTGACATATTTGTCTCCTTACACAGTGTTATGTGTGCAAACAAATGTTACACACATAATTTTTCCTTTTGCTAATATTCTGGTGTCAACTCGCCCAATTTGTCAAAGCTGAACACAGGCCCATCTTTGCAGACAAATTTATTTCCGATATTGCATCTGCCACATTTTCCGATGCCACATTTCATTCGCATTTCCATTGTGGTAAACACTTGCGTGTCTTTAAATCCGAGTTTTTTAAGTGCATCGAGCGACAAGTGAATCAAAATTGGCGGACCACACATAATGACTGTCATGCTTGGGTCGGGATTCACTTCTGTAACATACGGAGGAACAAAGCCAACGTGTCCGTCCCAATCGTCTTGTGGGCGGTCAATTGTCAAATCGATTTCTACATTTGGCTGTTTCATCCAAACATTTTGCATTTCTTCAAGCCGAACAAGGTCTTGTTTGCTCCTTGAACCATAAATCACTTGAATTCTGCCGTAATCTTCCCGATGGTCGAGCATATAATTTACAACTGAGTGAACTGGCGCGATTCCAATTCCACCCGCAATCACCAAAATATCTTTATGCAAGAACTCTGGCGAACGTACAGGAAAGCCATTCCCGATAGGGCCACGCAAACAAATTTGTTGACCGACTTCGCAACTATGAAGCCAATCCGTTACGTGTCCGCAACGTTTTATGCTGAATTCCATTGCATCTTCCATAGTTGGAGATGATGTTATGGAAATCATAGATTCGCCTACGCCAGGAACAATCAACATTGCGCATTGACCTGGAATGTGTTCAAACAATTTTTTGCCATCAAGTCCAACCACACGAAAAGTTTTTACATCTGAAGTTTCTTGACGGATATCGATAATTTTTCCAACATAAGGGATAAATGATTCTGCATCCATTATTCGTTTCCTCCGTCTATTTCATTGTAAGATTTTATAACCTTTACAATATTCATGTGAATTGGACAACTTTCCAAACAACGTCCGCAACCTACACATTGGAAATTGTCTTCATGTGCCATTGGGTAGTAAACCAATTTGTGCATAAAACGCTGTCTAAATCTTTCTTTTTGCGTATGACGTGGATTTTCTGCCGCCATTTGCGTAAAGTCAGAATACATACAACTGTCCCAGCATCTAAACTGCTTTATGTTGCCGTTTCCTGTGTCAAAGTCTCGAACGTCAAAACACATACAAGTTGGGCAAATATAGGTGCAAGTTCCGCAGCCTAAGCATGTTTGATAAAGGTCATCCCAAACTTTTGAATTGAAAATCTTTAGCATATCTTTTCCATTCCATTTTGAAAGGTCAAGATGTGCAAATGGGAGTTTTTCAATTTTTCCTTTGACTTCTTTTTGTTGTTTTTCCACCGCAGTTTCATCAGATTCAGAAAGAAGCGAAGAAACTTTTTTTACAAACGCTTCTCCTTTTTCTGTGTTTGCGCGGAAATAATATTTTCCTTCACTAAGCCAAGAACTTACATCTCCAGCGGGATTTGTTGCGTCTATTCCATAGGTACTACAAAAACAAGTGTCCACAGGTGCAGTGCAAGCTAATGTAATAACAGTTCCGTGGTCGCGACGATTTTTGTAATAAGAATCAACTGGAGTCATATTTAAGTAGACATCATCTACAATTTTAAAACTTGCCGCGTCGCAAGCTCTCACTCCAAAAATAACAAAATCTTCAAGCTCTTTACGCGGGTCTTCTACGCTTACATTTTTCCCTTCAATTTTCATACTGACCATGTGTTCAGTTTTTGGAAAGAAAAAGTCTTTTGCGCTTCTGATTGTTTTTAGGGCTTTGCTTAATTTTGCTCCTTTTGTCCAGATTTTAAAATCCGAGTTACCAGAGGTATTCATCTGAGGAATGTACAACGGCTGCTGTGAACCGATACATTCAAATAAGTCGTTTATTTTTTCTTCGGGAAGAGAAAACATCAGTTCGCCTCCTTTAGTGAGGGGTCGCGTTCGTAAACAATGCTTGCCTCTGCGTCTTGTTCTGTAAACGTTAGCATTGGCGGTTTTGTTTCCATATCGCTTCCAGCAATGTAATCGCCATAAAGTTCATTGATGTCTTTTGCGAATTTTCGGTTAATCAAATGCAAAGGAATGTTTTGTGGACACACCCGTGAACATTCGCCACAGTCGGTACATCGCCCTGCAACATGCCAAGCACGAATAATATGGTAGAGATTTTCTTCAAAACTGTTTTCCGCAACTTTTTGTGAAGTATATAGGTTGTTATTGTTAAACACGCATTTTTCACAAGTACAAGCTGGGCAAACATCACGGCAAGCGTTACATCGGATACAACGACTTAATTCGCCACGCCAAAAATTAAATCTCTGGTCTGGAGGCATTTTTTCAAGGCGAGCAACCATATCAAAACGGTGACTTTCTAATACGTCTCCCTCTTCTCCAATAAGTTCATCGTAGGTAATGTGCTTTTTGCTTTTGCAGTTAGTATTGATAGCTTTTCGGTTGGCATTACCTTTACAAATATGAGCTTTAGTGCAATAATATCTGCTTTTATTTTTTCTTTTTTTAGTTTTATTTTTACTTTAATTGGCTTGTTTATAGGTAATAAAA
>CALCEK010000312.1 GCA_937900125.1 uncultured Treponema sp.
CCACGGTCATCGTACTCGCAATTGTAATATTTGCTTAATTCCTCATATACCTTGGCTTGTCCACTGAGTGTCAGAAATTGTTTGCAAAGAGGCTATCTGAAGTTCAAGTTGCGCTGAAGACACATCATTCATTTCCCCTAAATTATATATAGAATCCGAAAGCGCATTTTCCGCAACTTCTCCACTAATTTTTCTTGAAATTTGAGAATTTTGATTTACAATAGAAAGGATTTCAAGTTTTTTTTCAGTTGTAACGTTTGAAAGAACAGTAAGAATCTCACCTTCACAATCATTTGCAAGCGGTGCATAGGCTGCTTGGATTTGACTGCGATATTCAGGCCAAATTCCCATAAGGTCAGCAACAAATAAAATAGTAAAAGATGTGCTATTTCCCACGTATTGCAAAGTTTCTAATGCTGTAAGAAACACCGAATCCATTTTTTTTGCCTTTTGAACACACTCTGTCACATAAGCATTCACAAGAGAAACATTTGTACTCGCGGGAAAATCTTTAAGTTTTCTTAAAACGATAACACGAATATCTTCATCAGAATAAGAACGAAAAACAGTTGCAAGTTCCGTAGAAATTTTTTCGCCGTTATATTCAGAAACTCCAGACGCAGAAAGAGAAGAAACTGCGGTGTAAACTAAGTCCTTAACATCTTTGTCATTTGGAAAAAGAGCTTCCGCATCTAAAGCAAAATTGATTGCTTGCATACAAAGTTCATTGTCAGAAAAACTAGCGGCAGTTTTTACAGCTTGAATTTTATCTTGAATATTTCCCTTTACATAATCGACCTTGTATTGTGCAGGTAAAGCAAAAAGCGGTTCTAAAAGAAAAAGTCCTACAATTCCACCACGCAATGCGCGAGTAAAAATCGAACTAAAACACTGTTTTGAGAGATTCAACATTTTGAAGTCCTCCTTCAGTTTTTGCGCTGCCCTGAAGTTGTAAATCACCTTGATTGGAGTTTGTTACTATTTTTTCAGATTCATTTACAGTATTTTCTGAATTTTGGCTTAATTCGTTAGCCAAATCAATATTTTGTTGCTCAGAATCGGCAATTTCTTCCTCTGTTTCTTTAATTGCTTCGTTGATTTCTTTTTGTTCTTGAGGAATTACATTGTAAACATAGGTTAAAATTGCATTTCTCATTGCAGGTTCAATGTGTACACATTCAAAATGCAATCGCGATTGGTCTAACTGTTTGTTGTATTCCACAGCCCGAATCACGCCGTGCATCATAACAAAAGTTTCGTTGATTTCGAATTGCAATTTTATTTGAACATTGTTTTTGCCTTTTCCGCCGATTCGAATCATTGCGCCATCTTCACTTATGTCCTCTAAAAGGCATTTATATCCTGGTTCAACATCAACTGCGGAATAATTTACAACTTCGCTTTTTATAATGTACATTTGGGCATAAATTTCACAATTACAACGAATGGATTGACGTTTTTGTGCGCGGTCAAGTTTATCGCTATGTTTAAGAAAAAGTGCGGTTTCTCCTCTAAAAACGGCAGCCGTAAACACAATTGTGTCAAACGCATAACAAGCATCACCTTTGCGCCAAAGATAAACACTCACTTTTTGCCCTTCCCAAGCCTCACTCGGAAGCGTAATGGAAGTTCCTGTTTTTTTATCAATTTGGCGTGGCAAAGAAATCACCAATTCGCGCCCATTATTTAATATTTTTGAACTAAACACGCCTTTTCCGTGATAAATAAGTCTTAATTTTTGCCCTTCATCTAAATGCCTCGTATCTTCTAGTCCGCGTTTTTCTTGGGCAGCAAGAGCAATTTTTGTTCTATATTTGTATAGTTTTGTTAGGAAATTTTGCGTTTGAAAATTAGACTCAGAATTTGTCTTTCGCGCTTCCATAATGATTTTTGAAATACAATTATTTAAAGCAGGAACAGAAAGATAAAGCGCAATGGGATTGTCCAAATCACATTCACGAGAAAGTTTCCATAAAGTACGAATCTCGCTCATATTGAATCCATAATCAAGCCCTAAACTCATAAATCTTAGGTACTCGCTGTGAACAATATAAAATCGAGCAAGAAAAAGAACCACCAATGCGGTGATTATAAAAGAAAGTGCAATACCCAAATGTACTCTCCAATTTTTTTTCTAACAAATTTATCCTAAATTGCTACAAAAAATCCGATACGTATATACATAACAGTTTTTTCTTTAAGCTCGTTTTTAAAATTTGCATGGAAAATCACTAAAATTCTGTTTACTTCCAAAACTCCCGCACTTTTAAAAACAAACAAATCCAAGTATATTATACTATATAACTTATGAAAAAAAAATATCTTTTTGCTGAATTTATTATACTTTTTGCATTTTTTATTCTTCCACCACTTTTTGTTTTTCCAAAAAATCAAACTTTAACTTTTTCAACTTTTCCGCTTTCTGCAAGTCTTAGAGCCGTAATTGCTGCATTATTATACCTACAATTCAAATCGGAAAAATCGGAAAACTCATTTTTTTATATTTCTAAAACACTTGAATGGTCTGCACTAACGCTTGGATTTTTAATGCTGATTTTTACATTTTTTGAATTTTTTTCAATCTTTTTTTTAAAAGAAAATCTTAATGCAACAAATGTGCCATCACTTCCCTCTACATTTATAGAGTGGATTTTTGTGATTTTGACATTTTTGTTTGGCGCGTTTTATGAAGAAGTTTTATACAGATTATATCTTCCGCAAATTTTAAAAATTTTTCTTTTTCCAACATTCAATGAAAAAACAAAAAATAAAGAAAATCTCTTAATAGAAATTCCTCCGATTCTGATTTTTGCACTTGCACACAGATATTTGGGTTGGATTGGAGTTTTTAATGCTGCTTCTTCCGCATTTATTCTCCGAATTTGTTTTTTAAAAACAAAAAACATCTTTGCTGGAACTTTTTCACATTTTTTGTACAATTTTTTGCTCTTTTTGTTTGCAGTTTTAATTTAAAAGTAAAATTAAGTTCAAAATTTCCGATAATTACTTTAAGGAAACTTGTTGTTCAATTTAGTGTAAAAGGATTTGCGATGAAATATACAGATACAAGAGATAAAGGAATTTCAACAGATTTTAGAACCGCTGTTATGAGCGGTATGAATCCTATAAGTGGCGGTTTATACATTCCCTGTGAATTTCCAAAGCTTTCAAAAACCTTTATAGACCGTTCTCCAGAACCATCATTTAGGGAAGTCGCTTTTGAAATGGCTCGCCCCTATGTTGAAGGAGAAATTTCCAACTCTGATTTAGAAGCCATAATTCAAGATGCTTACCCTTTTATCGCTCAAGTTGTTCCGATTGACCCTGTAACATACGTTTTGGAACTTTTTCACGGACCAACGTGTGCTTTTAAAGATTTTGGAGCCAGATTTATGGCTCGCGTTATGTCGTATTTTAACCGCACAGAAAATAGCAATCTTCACATTTTGGTTGCAACAAGTGGAGACACAGGAAGTGCTGTAGGAAGTGCATTTTACGGCGTTCCAGGAATTGATGTTACGATTTTGTTCCCAGATGGAAAGATTTCTCCGCTACAAGAAAAACAACTTTCCACTTTTGACGGAAATGTTCGTGCTTTGCGAGTAAAAGGCACTTTTGATGATTGTCAAAAATTGGTAAAAACCGCTTTTACAGATTCCGATTTGCGCGAAAAATTACGATTATCTTCGGCAAATTCGATCAATATAGCACGATTGCTTCCACAAAGCTTCTATTATATGTACTCATCTTTGGTTGTTCGGAATCGGATTCCGCATGATTCAAAAATTGAAAATCCAGCAATAATAACGATTGTTCCAAGCGGAAATTTTGGAAATTTGACAAGCGGTTTAATTGCGCGAGAAATGGGTGCGCCGATTGACGGCTTTGTTGCAGCAACAAATTCGAATCACACTGTTCCCGATTGGATTTCAACAGGAAAATATACCCCCCGCCCCTCCATTGCAACTTTAAGTAATGCAATGGATGTTGGTGCCCCGAGCAATTATGAGCGAATTTCTTATATGTATACACTTGACGAGGTTCGTTCGCTATTTGCTTCTTATTGGACAGATGATTCTGGAACTTTGACTGCAATAAATAAATGTAACGAAAAAACTGGTTACATAATTGACCCACACGGAGCTGTTGCTTGGAGTGCTTGGAATGAAATCAGAAATGGCGGTATGGAAAAACTTTTGAATGGAGAATCAACAAACGACCTAAATACGCCTGGCTTAACAAAAAATATTCCAACATGGGCTAATAAAGTTGTGTCCAAAAATGCCGTTGGAATTGTTTTAGAAACCGCGCATCCTGCAAAATTTGGTTCTACTGTTGCAAAAGCAATTGGGCGTGAACCAAGTATGCCAAATCGTCTTGAAAAAGTTCTTTCCCTCCCAGATAAAGCAATTCCACTAGAAAATAATTATGATAATTTTAAGGAATGGCTGATTGGGAATCTATAAAAGGTTTAATTTCAAGTTTCGAAAAATTCGTCGCACTGAGGGGGACAATAGCCCGTTGTGTAGCACATTGTGCAGGGCGTTGCCACTCAGAATGACGCACTTTCTGTGCATTTCTGATTTTTTACATATTACTATACTCTTGTACGGAATCTTCAAGATGTTCTATTAAAATTCCAGCTTCTTTAAACATTTCAAGAGAATCAGATTCATCATGATAATGTTTTTCGC
>CALCEK010000313.1 GCA_937900125.1 uncultured Treponema sp.
AGTTGCCGCGATATTTCAGCGCCACGTAGCCCTCGTAGTCGATGTGTTGACCTGGTGCGTTTATTGTTGGCGAAAAATTTATTGCTGACGATAGCGTGGCTTTAGTTCTTGGCGATAATATTTTTTACGGGCAATCTTTTACGCAAACGCTTAATTCTGCTAGAAATTTGGTAACAACGGAGGGAGGCGCGGTCGTTTTTGGCTATTTTGTAAAAGACCCTACTGCTTATGGTGTTGTAGAATTTGATTCAAGCGGAAAAGTTCTTGGAATTGAAGAAAAACCTAAAAATCCAAAGTCTAATTACGCCGTTCCTGGTTTGTATTTTTATGATAATAGCGTAGTTCAAATTGCAAAATCTGTAAAACCTTCTTTGCGCGGAGAAATTGAAATTACAGCGGTCAACAATGCCTATCTTTCTAAAAATAATCTTAAAGTGGAACTTTTAGGACGCGGAATGGCATGGCTTGACACAGGAACTTACGATGGGCTTTTGGAAGCGTCAAATTTTATTGCGACAATTCAAAAGCGGCAAGGAATGTATGTTAGCTGCATAGAAGAAATTTCTTTTACAAATGGTTGGATTTCTGAAAATCAACTTAATTCGTTGGCGGATGGTTACAAAACCTCTTATGGCGAATATCTTCATTATATTGCACAAAGGAATTAGTTATGTCTTTTTCAATTATAAAATGCCCGATTGAAGGCTTGTACGAAATTCAGCCAAAAGTGTTTGGCGATTCGCGTGGATATTTTTTTGAAGTGTATAATCAAAACGAGTTTTTTGAAGCTGGATTAAAAATGAATTTTGTGCAGGACAATCAATCTTCTTCGCAACGAGGAGTTTTGCGCGGGTTGCATTTTCAAAAGCATTATCCTCAAGGAAAACTTGTTCGCGCGGTTGCAGGACAAGTATTTGATGTCGCTGTTGATTTAAGAAAAGATTCAGAAACTTTTGGAAAGTGGCATGGTGTTTTGCTAGATTCCCAAAAGCAGAATCAGTTTTACATTCCAGAAGGATTTGCGCACGGATTTTTTGTTTTGAGCGAAAATGCGGTGTTTGCGTATAAATGCACGAATTTTTATCATCCAGAAGATGAAGGCGGACTTATGTGGAATGACGAAAAAATCGGAATCAATTGGAATTTAGATTCAAAAATTTCTCCCCTTCTTTCTGAAAAAGATAAAAAACATCCAGCTTTTGACAAAAATCTTTTATATTTTGATAAAAATGCGCATTGGATTGGCGAATAAAAAGGAGTTCTAAATGGTTTGGCTTATTGGTTGCAATGGAATGCTCGGAAAAGAAATTTCTAAACAGCTTGCGGAAAATAATATTCCGTGGATAGGAACCGATACAGATGTTGATATAACTGATGCAGAAAGTTTAGACAATTTTGCGCAATCACACGACAGTGCAACAAATAGAACAGGAAATGCGGTTGCAAATGGTAAAATTCAAGGGAAAATTTCTTGGATAATAAATTGTGCGGCTTACACCGCTGTTGATAAAGCCGAAGAAGATGCCGAAAAAGCAAAAAAATTAAATGAACAGGGACCTAGAAATATTGCCCGCACGGCTAGGCACGTTGGCGCAAAGTTAATTCATTTTTCTACGGATTATGTTTTTGACGGAAGCGGTTCTGAGCCTTACACTGAAGATATGGAGAAAAAGCCTCTCGGTGTTTATGGAGAAACAAAGTCCTTAGGTGAAGATGCTGTTCAAAAAGAAATGACGCAATATTACATTTTGCGAACGGCTTGGCTTTATGGTTTTGAAGGAAAAAATTTTGTTTACACAATGACTAAACTTATGAATAGTAAATCGGAGCTTTCTGTTGTAAATGACCAAAAGGGAACTCCCACAAACGCTTTTGACCTTGCGAATGTTGTAATCAAAATTATACAAACTTCGGATAATGCGCACCATTTGTTTGGTAAAAATTCCGCAATTCCCTATGGAATTTATCAGTATACAAATCTTGGCGAAATTACTTGGTTTGATTTTGCGAAAAAAATCTTTGAATTTGGGAAAAAATACGGAAGAATTGAGGCTAATTGCCAAATTTTACCTTGTTCAACTGAAGATTATCCAACTCCTGCAAAACGCCCCGCGTATTCGGTGTTAAGCAAAGAGAAAATTCAAAAAGCCCTAAAGGTAAAAATTCCAAATTGGGACGATAGCCTTGAAAAATTCATAAAATCGAATCGTTTTAGCATAAAATAGAAAGGTTAGAATTTGTGCTAAAAAATGGAGAAAAATATGTCTAACAGAAAATTAACAAATATATTGGTAACTGGCGGTTGCGGTTTTATAGGAAGCAATTTTATAAATTATCTTTTCGGGAAAAGTGCAACAGGAAGTGCGGAATTTAAAGATTCTGGTTTTACAGGAAAACTTGTAAACGTTGATAGCTTAACCTATGCGGGAAATCCAGAAAATCTTGAAGAAGTTGCAAAAGAATTTGGCGGAAAAAGGTATTTTTTTGAAAAAGTTGACATAACCGACCGTTCTCAAATTGAACGAATCTTTAAACAATATGAAATTGACACTGTAATTCATTTTGCAGCCGAAAGTCATGTTGACCGCTCTATTTTGGGACCAGAAGCATTTGTAAAAACAAATATTTTGGGAACGTACACACTTTTGGACGTTGCAAGAAATTATTGGAATGTGAGTTTAGATTCTCCTAGAGAAGATGTGCTTTTTCATCATATTTCAACGGATGAAGTTTATGGCTCTCTTGGTGCGACTGGCTATTTTACGGAAAACACGCCTTATGCTCCGCGTTCACCATATTCAGCAAGTAAAGCTAGTTCTGACCATTTGGTTATGTCCTATTTTCATACTTTTGGGCTTCCAATTACGCTTTCAAATTGTACAAATAATTATGGACCGTATCAATTTCCAGAAAAGTTGATTCCTTTGATGGTTTTAAATATGAAAGAAAAAAAATCCCTCCCCGTTTATGGCGAAGGAAAAAATATTCGCGACTGGATTTATGTAGAAGACCACAATCGTGCTGTTTGGCAAATTGTAAATAGCGGAAAAATCGGTGAAAAATACAATATTGGCGGAGAAAATGAGTGGCAAAATATTGAATTACTAAACAAACTTATAGAAATCACCGCAGAACAAACAAATCAAAATGTCGAATCATTAAAAGCGTTAATTACTCATGTAAAAGACAGACCTGGACATGATGCGCGTTATGCAATCGATTGTTCAAAAATCAAAGCTGAACTTGGTTGGGAAAGAAAAATGACTTTTGAGCAAGGACTTTCAATGACGGTAAAATGGTATCTTTCGAATGAAAAATGGATTGAAAATATAAAAAATGGCGAATATCTAAAATGGGTAGATAAAAATTACGGAGGAAGACTCTAATGGATTCGCTTATTGAAAATAATCTTAAAATGGTAATGGACGTTCTTGAAAAAGTTTCCCGCTATGAACACGCCTGTAGTGTTCTTAATTTTGATATGGAAACGGTCTGTCCGCCAAACGCTATGGAAGAACAGGGCGAAACAATAGCTTTTCTTTCAAATATTTCTTTTAAACTTGTACAGAATCCTGATTTTATTGCGGCAGCTGAATTTTTGTATGAGAATCGGGAATCTCTTAATGAATTTGATAAAGCTCTTGCCGAAGGTTTACACAGAGAATTTCTGCGGACAAAAAATATCACTCCAGAAATGGATTACGAGTTTTCGTTAATTTTTAATCGTTCTTTTGTAAATTGGCTAAAGGCAAAACAAGAATCCGACTATAGCATTTTTGCACCTTCTCTAAAAGAAGTTATGGAAGTGTCTAAGAAAAAAATTAGTCTTACAGAAGAGGCAAAAACTGTTCCTTATGACAACCTTTTGGACGTGTATGAGCGAGGAATTTCTTGTTCTGACCTTGATTCTTGTTTTGAGCAATGCAAAGAGCGTCTTATTCCGCTTTTAAGGAAAATTCAAGGAAGCAACAAACGTATTCGGACGGATTTTGTTCACCGCGAGGTTACAGATATTCAGCAGCAAGAAATGGCGCATTATCTTTTGGAAACAATGGGTTTTGATTTTAAGCGTGGAACTATTGCGTTGAGTGAGCATCCTTTTACCGATGGACTTGCAAAAGATGACGCACGAGTTACAACTCATTATTATCCAACGCAATTTTCTTCAAGTATGTATTCTGTCATTCACGAGGGAGGAC
>CALCEK010000314.1 GCA_937900125.1 uncultured Treponema sp.
TGTAAAGCGCAACTTTCTTTACCATGCTGTCATCTGGCAGCAAATCCAATTCTTCCTTTTGCGTCAAAAGTCTCATACACGCCTCCTAAAATCAAAGATATTTCTATTCTATCACGAAAATAGCCCTTTGTCGCTCACTGCCCACAGCAAAAAATCCCCTCGCACAATGCAAGAGGATTTTCTTGCCGTCAACGCACGCAAACTATCGTTCGTTAGCTCGCGTTCGGTGGCGTGGTGGATGAGCCAGTTGTTGTGCGACCAAGTGCGCCGTTCTTGCGAAGATTACATTTACCCGTGAACGAATGCGTCAAAAAGGCAAAGGCCGTCTACTGTGTCTGGGCGGCGGTTTGCAAGGCACATTCGCTCTGGGTGCCACTGCACTGCAACAATGGGGAGCGTGTTGTGAATCACCGCCTCAATAACGCCGTCACTTGCCCACTGAATTGAGCTAAGTCCTTTTCCCAAAACATCGATTGCCTGATGGTGCGCACTGTTTACGCAGATTTTTTGCGAGCCATAAAGGTCGTGCAAAAAGCAGTTAGGGAGCAAAAGCGTTTCGTGGGCGCGGTCATAGTCGCCGTCGCGCGTGTGCAATTCGCAATGTTCCACATTTTGAATAAGTGTTCCGCCAAAGAAAACATTTAGGATTTGAAGCCCGCGGCATATTCCTAAAATTTGGCGGCGCAATGTTACGGCAATGTCGATAATGCTCAATTCTATCGAATCAAGTTCATCATCAATTTTGACGGAGGCGACATTTTCTTTTCCGTAGCATTTGGGATTTATGTCCACCCCGCCAGGAAAAAGTACAGTTTCGCACTGCTCAACTTGTGGGGCAAGAGGCATTTCAAAATCGCACTGCACAGGTTCAGCATGAGAAGCCTGAATTGCGTTGTAATAATTTACATTGCACCCTTTTTCTTTTTCACCGACAATTAAAATACGTTTCACGTTAGCGACCCTTTGAAATTGAGTTTAAAAAGGTTTTTGCGCGTTCTGATTTTGGCGATTCAAAAAATGATTCGGGAGAAGATTCCTCAAGGATTTTTCCATCGTCCATAAAAACGATTCTGTTTGCAACTTTTTTTGCAAAATTCATTTCGTGCGTAACAATCACCATCGTCATTCCTTCACGCGCAAGATTTGTCATAACGTCAAGAACTTCGTTTATCATTTCGGGGTCAAGCGCACTTGTCGGCTCGTCAAAAAGAATCGCCTTTGGATTCATCGCAAGACTCCGCGCAATTGCAACGCGCTGTTGCTGCCCGCCCGAAAGCTGTGCGGGAAATTTGTGCGCCTGAGAGTCAACGCCCACGCGCTTTAAAAGCTCCATTGCATTTTTGCGGGCGACATCTTTTTTTTGATGCAAAACTGAAATAGGCGCAAGGGTCACGTTATCAAGGACTTTTTTGTGTTCAAACAAATTAAATTGTTGAAACACCATTCCCACTTGTGAGCGGAGGCGCGCCAATTTTTTTCCTTCAGTCGGGAGTGGCTCTCCGTAAATAAAAATTTCACCTGAATCAATTGATTCAAGCCGATTCATTGTGCGACACAACGTTGATTTTCCGCTTCCCGAAGGCCCGATTATGACGACAACCTCGCCTTTTTTTACCGAAAGATTTATGTCTTTTAAAACGTGATGATTGTCACCAAAGTATTTTTCAACGTGCCTCAGTTCTATTACCGTTTCTGCCATAGCCGATTTTCCTCCCATTGTTCTGCGCCACAAATGCCGACAATTTGTTTAAAAGGTAATTTATTAAAATGTAAATCACCGCAACAAGCAAGTACACAGAAAGCATTGCATCGTAATTTGAAATTAACACTTTTGAATTTTGCATCAAATCAGGGAAACTTACAATATACGCAAATGTTGTGTCTTTTACCACAATGACAACTTCCGAAATGAGTGCGGGAATCACATATTTAAATCCTTGCGGAAAAATTATTTTTACAAACGTTTTCCAGTCGCTTAAGCCCAAAGAAAGTGCGGCTTCTCGCTGACCATTGGGAACAGCATTCACTCCGCCGCGCAAAACTTCCGCTACAACGCCAGAGGCAGAAAGAGCAACGGGCAAGGCGATTTTTAACAACGCGCTCATTTTTACGCCGAGTGCAGGAAGTCCCAAAAAGAAAAAGTAAATGAACAAAAGAGTCGGTACGCCGCGTGTAAACTCAATTAGCGAAACGGAAATTCCCCGAACAATGCGACTTTTGCTTAACCGACCGAGCATAAATACAAATCCGAGCGCAAAAGCAACAACACCCGATAGCACAGAAGATTCAATCGTTCCCAAAATTCCGCGTGCCAAAAAACTCCACGTTGTGCCACGCGCAAAGAAAAACCAGTATTGCCTATCTAATTGCCCTGTTTTGTAAAAGCGCAAAATAATTTGCACAAGTAGCGCAATCACAAGCAAAGCAGAAAGCGCGGTTGCAATAAGCGTTATGCGCTTTGCACGAGGTCCTTGTTCTTCATACAGATATTTTAAAATTGCGGGGTCTGAACGTGTCATCGAACTATCCTCACTTTGCGGTCAATCCAGTTTCCCAGTTGCCCGATTGCGACCGCTGTTGCGCAATACAATGCGGCAGAAATGATGAATGCCATTATTCCACCTGTGTCGTGGGTGTTAATGTAATCCACAATGCCTGTAAGGTCGCGGGGATTCATAGGAACTTGAGAAGCGAGTGCAGTTGTGAGCATTGTCGCAATCAAAAGGTTCGTCAAAGAAAGAACGGAAGTCCTCAATGCCTGCGGAATGATGATGAAGCGCACAATCTTAAAAAATGAAAATCCGAGCGAACGCGCCGCTTCTATTTGACCAGGCTTTATTGTGTTGATTCCCGAAATCAAATATTCAGAGCAAAATGCGGATGGAATAAGGGATGTTGCAATGAGGACACACGTGCGATACGAAAAAACGATGTTCAGATACGGAAGTGCGTAAACCAAAACAATTAAAAGTGCCGCCCCAGGAATATTGCGAAAAATCTGAATGTAAACATTTGCCACCCCGCGCAAAACGTTCACGGGGCTTATGCGCAAGACGGTTACAAATGTGCCAATAACGAACGCCACCAAAAATGAAATCGCCGTTAATCGCCAAGTGGTAAGCAAGGCAAGCACATATTGTGTTCCGTATTGCGCAAGAAGATGTTGTAATCCCATATTACTGAAGAGCGGGTGGAAGCGGTGCTTTGCTGATTCCCGTGCGACTTCCAAGACTTATAAGCCACAGTTTTTCCCACGTTCCATCGGCTTCAATTTTTGCAAGAAAATTGTTTACAAATGCAACTCCATCGCTATTGAGCGGAAGTCCTATTCCATATGGGTCTTCAGGTCCGAACACATCGCCTGCAATTTGATATTTGTTTGGATTTCTAACAATCGCATTCAAAAGCAAGGTGTAGTCGGTAACGTAAGCGTCAACGCGCCCTTGTTCAAGAGCGGTACGCGCCTCGGTGTCATCCTTAAATTCCTGCACTATAGCATTTGGGGCATATTGTGCAAGGATTGCAGGACCAGTTGAGCCAGACTGAGTTGCAACTGATTTTCCCGCAAGGGCATCAATTCCGCTGATTTTGTTGTTTCCCGCTTTGACCAAAACGGCTTGTTTTGAAGTAAAATAGGGACCAGCAAAAGAAATGAGTTCTTTGCGTTTTTCTGTGATTGAATACGTTGCAAACACCGCGTCCACCTGTCCTGTTTGCAAAACAGATTCGCGTGTGCTAGAAGTTACTTGCGTAAGGTCATATTTGTTTGCATCGCCCAAAATGTAATGCGCCAAAAGTTCGTACAGTCCCGCGTCAAAGCCACGAATTTTATTGTCAGTTTCGTCCAACTGGCTAAAAAGGAAAGAAGTGCGTGTTCCTCCAACTTTTAAAACACCCGCTTTTTTTACCGCAGAAGCCCATTCGTTTTCTGCAATTTCTTCATCGCTTGCAACTGGGCCTGAAGAAACCAAAGCGTCAAATGCAGCCTTATCTATTGCCGCAGGGGAAGCCGCCTGTGTATTAGCGTTCGCAGCATTTGCGGTGTTCGCATTTGCGCCAGAATCTTTTTGTCCGCTTGCAAAAGCCACACTAACTGCCAACAACGCCACCGTGAGCGCAAAAAGAGCCTTTTTCATAGAATCCTCCAAAGTTTAAGGAAACCCGAAAAACTAAAGTTTTAGAGATTTCCTAGATAACTAGGATTATTCATAGCATATATTTCATAGTTTTGCAATAGGTTTTTTAGATTTTTTTATACGCGACGATTTTGCCATTCCAATTATGTTGTGGGAAAAAAACATTTTTCGCGTATTAGCTTTTTCTTGAAATATCGATTGTGTCAATAGTTTTGTGTAAACCATTTTCCAACTTTTTGTCCTTGCCGACTTTTTAAGCATCTCAAGTAACTTCGATTCAGCCTTCTTGAAGTTCCTGTGGGAATCCACGTACTTGGCGGCCGAGCTACCGCTGATGTAGGGGGGCGAATTGAATTCTGCGACGTAACCTTTGCCTACGACGAGGGCTGCTCGTGCAGGAAGACATACAGACGCTTCTGGAGAGGCGCACCTCGTTCGTGATTGCGCACCGGCTCTCGACCATAAAAAATGCCGACCGCATCTTTGTGATAGACGTAGACGGCATCGTGGAGTCATGCTCCCCAGTCGAGATGATGGCCAGCAGGGGCGCGTATTACAACATATAATGGCGCAGTTTTCGCTGTAGGTGCGCCTTACACATTGAACTGGTCTATCTGGGCACCGATGTCGCCGATGGACTGTTCCATCTTTTCGGCGATTTCGCTTAAGGCGATGCCTGTCTCGTTTATCTTGCGCGCGCCCACGGACATCTCATCCATGCTGCTCTGCATGATGCCCGTGGCAGTCTGCAGGTTGCGTACTTCTTCGAGGATTGCCTTGTTGCCCTCGGACATCTCCTTTGAGGCGGTGCGCACCTCGATGGTGCTGTCGTTCATGGAGTGGAGTGCCTCGCTTATCTGGCGGGAACCCTGCGACTGTTCCTCCATGGCGGCCTTAATCTGGCGAACCAGCTCATCCGTTTCTTTAATCTGGGCAGTTACGCCCTGGAACGCCTTGCTGGACTCCTGAGAGGCGGACACGACGCTGACAATGGAATCCTTGATGCCGTTGAGCTGCTCGCCGATGGTCTTGGACTGCACACTGGAGGTTTCTGACAGTTTGCGGATTTCATCGGCGACGACGCTGAATCCCTTGCCTGCCTCGCCCGCGTGAGCTGCCTCGATGGCGGCGTTCATGGCAAGCAAGTTTGTCTGCTCGGCAATGGCCGCTATGGCCTGGTTCGCCTCCTGCAGCATTTCGCTCTGGCCTTCTATCTGCGTGATGCGGTCGTTGACATCCAGCTGCTTCTGGGCACCGGACTGGGCGGTGCTGGAAAGCGTTTCGAACGAGGCGGCCATCTTGTCAACGGAGGCGTTCACCGAGTTGATGTTGCCAATCATCTCTTCGACGGCAGCGGATGCCTGAGTGACACCAGCACTCTGGTTTTCTATCATGTGCTCGAGGGACTCGATGTTGGAAGCGATTTCGTTCACCGCACCGGCGGTCTGGTGTACGCTGTCCGCCTGGGAATTAATCTGCGAGTGCATGGATTCAATGTTCGCCAGAATCTGCGTGATGGAGGCGGACGTGTCCTGCGTACTCGCAGCCATGTCCTGCCCTGCAAATTCCAGCGCGTCCCTGGACTGCTTGACTCCGGAGATGATGGTCTGGAGTTTTTCGGCGAACGCATTGAAGCCTTCGACCACGCGCCCGATTTCGTTGTTCGACTTGAGCTCGATTCGCTTTGTGAGGTCTGCGTCGCCTGAAGCGATTTCCGTAATTGCGCCTTCAACCACAGAAAGCGGTTTGAGTGAGCGGACAAGTGCCAGCGCGCCTAAACCAATAAGTATGAGAACTGAGAGAATTCCTCCCAGCATAAGCTGATTTCGGACATTGTAAACAAGATCGTAAATCTGATTGTCCGGGATAGAAAGGGCCAGAGACCACGGTGTGCCTTCGATAGGGGTGTAAACGATTAAATCCTTGCCGC
>CALCEK010000315.1 GCA_937900125.1 uncultured Treponema sp.
GTGCTCTTCCGATCTTTCTTTGGTATTCTTGAGCGGCTCAAAAAATATGGTTCAGGTTGTAACTGTTCGCCTTATGAATATGGCAGGAACTCGTGGAACTGACTGGCATCTTCTTACCGCTGGTGCATTTGTTTCTATGATTCTACCATTGGCTGTTTTCTTGGGTCTCCAAAAATTCTTTGTAAGAGGACTTCTTGCAGGTTCTGTAAAGGGCTAATATGTATAAAAAACAACTTGAGCAAAATATGGCGGCTCTAGTGGCGCGACTGTACGATTTGTATGGTTCGCGCTGGGACTTTTACGACATTCTTAACCGCCTTGAAAAATTGATGAAAAAAGCTTCTCGCGAACGAACGGGCTATCTAAAAAAAACCGATGACGAAGCTTTAAAAATAAAAGCTGATGAAAGACCTTGGTACTTGCGGCAAAACACCGTGGGCATGATGCTTTACGTTGATTTGTTTTCTGAAAACTTAAAAGGGCTTGTTCAAAAAATCCCGTACCTAAAAAGTCTTGGCGTAAACTATGTTCACCTTATGCCACTTTTTGATTGTCCGCAAAAAGAAAACGATGGCGGCTACGCAATCAGTTCGTATCGGACAGTTCAAAAAAACTTAGGTAACATAGAAGACCTAAAAACTGTTGCCGAAGAATTCCACAAAGAAGGAATCCGACTTGTGCTAGATTTTGTTTTTAATCACACAAGTGATGAACACGAATGGGCGCAAAAGGCAAAAGCTGGAGATAAAAAGTATCGAGGTTTTTATTATTTGTACAAAGACAAAGCCGAAGTTGACAGTTGGAATTCCACCTTGCGCGAAATTTTCCCAACGGTGCGTCGCGGTTCTTTTACATATTTAGAAGAACAAAAAGAATGGGTGTGGACAACATTCAATTCATTTCAGTGGGACTTGAATTATTCAAATCCCGAAGTTTTTCTTGCAATGTGTGAAGAACTTCTTTCTATTGCAAATCTGGGTGTTGACGTTTTGCGCCTTGACGCTTTGGCATTTGTGTGGAAAGAAAAAGGAACTGTTTGCGAAAGTTTGCCAAAAGCTCACACTTTAATTCAAGCGTTCCAATATGTTGCTCGCATTGCCTGTCCCGCACTTTTGTTTAAGAGCGAGGCAATCGTTCATCCCGACCAAGTAATTCAATACATCAAACGCGATGAATGTGCGCTAAGTTACAATCCTCTTCAGATGGCACTTTTTTGGTCAAGCATTGCAACTCGGGACACAAGACTTTTAACGCTTTCTCTAAAAAAACGTTGGGCAATTCCTAATGATTGCGCTTGGGTCAATTACATCAGATGCCATGATGACATTGGTTGGACTTTTAGCGATGAAGACGCGGCAAGTCTTGGAATTAACGGCTACACACATCGGCAGTTTTTGAATAAATTTTTTACTGCGCGATTTGACGGGAGTTTTGCAAAAGGCGAACCGTTCCAATTAAATCCTTCTACGGGCGATTGCAGAATTTGCGGAACAATGGCAAGCCTTTCTGGTTTAGAGCAGGCGGAAGAATTAAACAATTCTTTGTATCGCGATATGGCTCTTGCGCGAATGAAAATGATGTATGCGATTTTGTTTGCGCTTCCTGGAATTCCACTTTTGTATGCGGGAGACGAGCGGGCGGTTTTAAACGATTACTCGTATCGCAATGACGTTTACAAAAGGGATGATTCTCGCTGGGTTCACCGAATCAAAAACGATTGGGAAAAACAATTTGAATTTGATTCGCAAAAAGAATTTGCCGAATACTTAAAAACGCTTGTGTCAATCCGCGCAAGTGAAAAATTATTCAGCGGAAATGAAGTGTTTTTCTATGACACCCAAGATAGTCGCGTTTTTGCTTTCCGACGAGGAACAATCAACGTTGTGGCAAACTTTAGCGAAAGTCCCGCTTCATTTTACATTGATGCTTGGTCAGAAAAAAGTGTTGACCTTTTAAGCGGAAAAACTTTTTTCAATCACGAAAGTCAAAATCTTTCTGCATACGAAGTTAGATTTTTAAAGGAACAACTTTGAGCTAATTCAAAGTTGCATTGAAAACTCGATTTTTCAGAGAGACATATTCGGGGGGAACTTCTAAAAATTGCAATCTCTATAAAGACACTTTTGTGGATTTTTAGAGCTTGCCTAGTGTTAGAGGTTTCCCTTATTTGTGAGGATTTTTTTAATGATTTTTTCTACAGAACGTTATGGTGGAAATAAAAAAAGTGAAACCGCTCGGAACGAAACTCTTTTTACTGTTGCAAATGGAAATCTTGGGCTTAGGGGTGACACCGAAGAAAAATGCGGAACGCTTCACAAAGGAACGTACATAAATGGTTTTTACGATAGCGAGCCAATTTTGTACGGCGAAAGTGCTTTTGCGTATGCAAAAAATCACGAAACAATTTTGAATCTTCCTGACCCAAAGCGAATTGAACTTTTTGTAAACGGAATTGCGTTTGGACTTGAAGGAGAAGGAACTGTAAAATCTCATCGTCTTGAACTTGATATGGACGAAGGCGTTTTAAGGCGAAAAACTGAATGGAAAAAAGACAACTCAGAATTGCGCTTAGAAACTTTGCGACTTGCTTCTTTTGAAAATCAGGACTGCGCACTTATTGTGTACAAAGTTTTAAATACTGGGTCTACACCAATTTCTTTAAAACTTTCTTCTTATATTGACACTTCTGTTGGTAACATTTTGGCAGAAGAAGACCCTCGCATTGGTGCTAAGTTTAGGCATAAACCACTCGTTTTAGATTCCGTTAATTCCGCTGAGAATTTTTCTCTAAGTTTTTTTGCACATACAGCGCGTTCTGGTTTGTTTTTAAGCGGAACTGTTTTGCACAAAGTGAACTTTGCAAAAAATGCGCAAAACTCATTTGGATATGAAAACGAACTTCCTTGTTGCACTTTTGATTTTTCTCTTGAGCCGAATGAAAGTTTTACACTTGAAAAATACATTGCCTATTGTTCTTCAAAAACAGCGGACGGTTTAGCAAAAAAGTCGAGCGATGTTTGTTCTGCTTTTGCCTCCGATGGTTTGGAAAAAATTTTAACTGCACAAAAAAATTTCCTTACGAAGTTTTGGTCAACAGCGTCAATCTTTATCAAAAGCGATGACCGCTCCCAAGAGGCACTTCGATTCAATTTATTCCACCTGCTTCAATCTTCAGGGCGGAACGGCTCAGTTTCTATTGCCGCAAAAGGGCTTACTTCTGAAGGCTACGAGGGGCATTTTTTCTGGGATTCGGAAAGTTATGTTTGCCCAGTGTTTACCTACACCGCGCCAGAAGTTGCAAAAAAATTGCTTGAGTATCGCGCTTCTATTTTGCCGCTTGCCCGCGAACGTGCTAAAGAAATGAATCTGAAAGGTGCGCTTTATCCTTGGCGAACAATCAGCGGAAACGAAACAAGCGCGTATTTTCCTGCGGGAACTGCGCAATATCACATCAATGCGGACATTTTGTTTGCCGTTGAACGCTATCAAAATGCGCACGGTGATTTTGATTCTGACGCGCTAAAAAAAATGAGTAGCGAAAGTGCGCGAATGTATGCGAGTCTCGGCTCGTTTGTTCCGCATAAGGGTGGGGCGTTTTGCATAAATGACGTAACTGGTCCTGACGAATACACGGCAATCGTAAACAATAATGCTTTTACAAATTTAATGGTGCGCGAAGCTTTTGAAATTGCCGTTAAACGCTCCGAAAATGAATCGACTAATGCGGAAAAACTTGAGTGGAAAAAAATGGCTTCTGCAATGTACATTCCCTTTGACAAAGAAGAGGGCGTTTATCCGCAAGATGATAGTTTTATGGATAAAGCCGAATGGGATTTTGCCGCTACACCAAAAGAAAATTATCCGCTTTTGCTCCATTACCACCCGCTTGTGATTTATCGGCATCGTGTTTTAAAACAGCCCGATTTGGTGCTTGCGCAATTTTTGCTTTCTTCGCGCTTTACACGTGCGGAAAAAATTCGTAACTTTGCGTTTTATGAAAAATACACCACAGGCGATTCTTCGCTTTCGCATTGCATAATGTGCATTATGGCGGCGGAAAGTGGCGACATAGAAAAGGCGTACAATTATTACACCAAAACGGTTCGCATGGATATTGACGATGTGAATGGAAACTCTCGCGATGGGATTCACACCGCTTGTATGGCGGGAAGTTGGATGGCTATTGTTTACGGCTTTGCGGGTTTTCACGATTACAACGGTGACTATTCTTTTGAGCCGCGACTTCCAAAAGCGTGGGAAAATCTTTCGTTTAGCCTTTCTTTAAAATCTTGCATTTTGGATATTTCTCTTACGCACCAAACTGCCACTTACAAATTGCGCGAAGGAAAATCCATTTTGTTAAAGCACAGAAACGAATCGTTTTCGCTTTCAAATGGAGAGAGCAAAACGTTCGACTTAAAGCCAAAATTAAAAGCCGTTCTTTTTGATTTGGACGGAGTGATTACAAACACCGCGCCACTTCATTACAAGGCATGGAAAGAACTTTCTGATTCTGAAGGTTTGACTTTTAATGAAAAAATGAACGAAAAACTTTTGGGAATTTCTCGCGAGGAATCTCTCAAAGTGATTTTAAAAGAAAACAATCAAGTTTGGTCGGAAGAAAAAATTGCAAATGCTTGTAAAATTAAAAACGAGCGGTACAAGGAACTTTTAAAAACTCTTTCGCCAAAAGACATTTTGCCTGGAATTAAGGAATTGCTTGAAGATTTACAAAAAAATAATATCGCATCTTGTCTTGCTTCTTCAAGTAAAAATGCTCCCGCAATTTTGGACGCTCTTTCGCTCACACCATATTTTGTGGGCATTGCGGACGCTTCGCGAGTGCAAAAGGCAAAACCCGCGCCAGACATTTTTTTGGACGCTGCCGAAAAAAGTGGAGCGTGGTACACCGATTGTGTCGGCATAGAAGATGCGGAAGCGGGAATTAAAGCAATTAATTCTGCGGGCATTCATTCTCTTGGAATCAGAAGCGATGGTTCTTTGACCGAAGCCGATTTACAGGTAAAATCAACGGCAGACATAAATCTTAACGTTTTACAAAAACTTTTTGGAGGCGAATAATGTCAGAAAAAGAAATTGACGTTACAACTTTAGGTGAAATTTTAATTGACTTTACTTTTGCGGGAAAAAATTCCGATGGAAAAAAATTGTTTGAAGAAAATCCAGGCGGAGCACCTGCAAACTGCGCGGTTGCAATTTCTCGCTTGGGCGGAAAAAGTGCTTTTGTTGGAATGACGGGATTCGATTCATTTGGCGAAGATTTAAAATCAACTTTGCAAGAACAAGGTGTGGACGTTTCTGGAATGAGAAAAACTCAAGCGCAACACACCACGCTAGCTTTTGTAAGCCTTGATTCAAAAGGGGAGAGAAACTTTTCATTTTGCAGAAATCCTGGGGCAGACACCCAACTTTCCCCTTCAGATTTGGATGAAAACTTGCTTTTAAAATCTCGCATTTTGCACATTGGCTCTCTTTCGCTAACCGATGAACCCGCAAAAAGCGCAACTTTAAAAGCTATAGAAATTGCAAAAAAATCTGGCGCGTACATTTCTTACGACCCAAATTACAGGGCTGCCTTGTGGGGAAGCAGAAGCGACGCAATCCCCTTGATGAAAAGCATTTTGCCGTTTTCTGACATGGTGAAAGTTTCTGATGAAGAACTTGCTCTTTTGTACGGAAAAGAAATAAGTGCAGAAGCGGGAGCAAAAGAAATTCTTTCTTGCGGCGCAAAATTGGTTTTGGTAACACTCGGCTCAAAAGGTGTTTACTATGCCACAAAAACTCAAAGTTTGGAATCTTCAGGAACGCTCGGTGTTCCTGACGTAAAAGTTGTTGACACAACGGGAGCAGGGGACAGTTTTACGGGAGGACTTTTGTATCGCTTAACCCGCAGAGAAAATCCGTTTTCTTACACAAAAGCAGAACTTGAAAAAGACATTGCTTTTGCAAATGCGGTTGCTTCCTTGTGCGTAACAAAACGCGGCGCAATCCCCGCATTGCCTTGTCTTTCGGATGTAGAAAAATTTATAAGCGAACATAATATGTAAAGGCATCTCTAAAAATTCGGGGAGGAGCAATAGCGCGTTGTGCAAGGCGTTGCTAGGCGTGCCAAGTGTCGCAGAATTGTGTTATGGCCATTCTTTTTTGTGACGCTTGGCAACATCGCCCGAATTTTTCCTCCCATAGACGCTAAGGCTGACTTTTGCTATACTTTTGCCATGAAGTCAGAAAAACAAGCAGAACGCCTAGACAAAGTGCTTTCTAATAACGGTTTCGGTTCTCGCAAAGATGTAAAGTGGATGGTAAAACGCGGTGTTGTTCAAGTGAATGGAAAGGTCATTTTAGAACACGGATTTTTAGTTTCACCATTTACAGACGAAATTTTTGTAGACGGCAAAAAGGTTTTTGTTCGCGGCGACGTTTATTTGATGATGAACAAGGCAAAAAACACAATTTGTTCAACCGTGAGCGACAGTTATCCCACCGTTTTTGATTTTTTGCCCGATGATTTTTCTGTTACTTATCCAGGCGGCTCTTTGAGTACGGTGGGGCGGCTTGACGTTGACACAGAAGGACTTTTGCTTTTGACTTCCGATGGCGATTTGAATCATCGTTTGACTTTTCCAAAATATCACATTCCAAAAGAATATCTTGTGCATTTAAAAACACCCGTTTTGCCCGCTGAACAAGCTGTTTATAAAAATAAACTTAAAATGGGTGTCCACATACAAGCGGAAGGAAAAGCTCCAGAGGCGGATTGTCTTCCGTGTGAGCTAGAATGGATTTTGTCCGATGGAGAAGAACGCAGTTCGGTGTGTAAAATCACGGTGTTTGAAGGAAAATTCCACGAAATCAAGCGAATCTTTTTATCGCTCGGAAACGAAGTTGTTTACTTAAAAAGACTTTCTGTAAATAATCTTAAATTAGATGAAAAACTTGCTCCTGGCGAGTGGCGAGAACTCACATTAGAAGAATTAAATTTACTTTCTTCGCTAGGAAGGGAGGCTATTGATGACTGACATTGAAATCGCGCAAAACACAAAAATGGAACCTATTACAAAAATTGCGCAAAAAATCGGCATAGAAGAAAAGGACTTAGACTTGTACGGCTCGTACAAAGCGAAAATTTCTTTTGCAAAACTAAAAGAGCTTCAGCAAAAAGCGCAAAACCCTTGTGAACGAGGAAAATTGGTTTTGGTTACCGCAATGACCCCCACAAGTGCGGGCGAGGGAAAATCAACGGTAACAATCGCGCTTTCGGACGCGCTTTCTAAAATCGGCAAAAAAACAGTCATTGCCTTGCGCGAACCGTCTTTGGGCCCGTGTTTTGGTGTAAAAGGAGGAGCTTGTGGCGGCGGTTATGCGCAAGTTGTTCCAATGGAAGACATTAATTTGCATTTTACGGGCGACATTCACGCAATTACGGCGGCAAACAATTTAATTTCGGCAATTGTAGATAATCACATTCAGCAGGGAAATGAATTGCGCCTTGACCCGCGAAC
>CALCEK010000316.1 GCA_937900125.1 uncultured Treponema sp.
AAAATCCGCGCCCTTTTTGAGCGTGTGGCTGTCGAGCATTGCAAGGTTGTACCTCGCACGGCGGGCGACCGCACCATTGTCCGCGCGTTGGACTTCCACGTTGTAGATTTTGCCCGCAGTGTCCTCCGCCACGTTGTCGAGCTGTGCCGACCGACTAACGCTCTTGACGCGCAAATCGTCGTCCTTGAGTCGCAATGCCTGAAGCCGTGCCACAATATTCGAGTCCATCGTGTCGAAAATCCTCTTACCCATGATGAAAAGTATAGCATATTGCCACGCCCCGCACAAATCCCCTCACTTCCCCGCAATCTTTGCCAGCACGGAGAACAGCTGCTCCTCGTCAATTGGCTTTGCTATGTGCGCGTTCATGCCCGCCTCCAGTGCGGTGCGCTTGTCTTCGGCAAAAGCGTTCGCAGTCATGGCGACAATCGGCACTTTCGCCTTTTCGCCACCGAGCGCACGAATTGCGCGGCTTGCCTCGTGACCGTTCATCACGGGCATCTGTATGTCCATCAGCACTGCGTTGTAGTAGCCAGCCTCCACGCCCGCCACTTTCTCCACGGCTTCCTTTCCGTTCGCTGCAGTCTCAACCTCAAAGCCGTGAGATTCAAGAATCATCTTGGCAAGCTCGCGGTTTACTTCCATATCGTCCACAAGGAGCAGTCGTTGATGATGTTCGTCTGTGGCGAGGCGCAACGTTTCCTCAGATTCCGCGCCGTCTGCCATATCCGCGCCATGTTCGGCTGATGCTTTTGCACTGGGTATCGCTTCGCCCGCATGGACTTTATCGCACTCAGTCGCAGAGCTTTCCTCCTGCACTGTGAAGTGCACGTTGATTACAAACTCCGAGCCCTCTCCTTGCTCCGTGTGTACCGAAATCGTTCCGCCCATAAGGTCAACAATGCTCTTGGTGATTGCCATACCAAGCCCCGTGCCTTGTATGCCGCTCACAGTGCTTGTCCTCTCGCGCTCGAATGCCTCAAAGACGTGCGAGGCAAACTCGCTCGACATTCCAATGCCGCTATCCTTCACGCGAAGCTCGTACTCACACTTGCCCATCGCAGCCTCTCCTTTTTGGAAGAGCGACACCGAAACTGCGCCGCCTTCTTTTGTGAACTTGTAGGCATTGCTGATGAGGTTTAGGAGTACGCGGTTCACTCTGTTCTTGTCGCATAGGACGAGCGGGTTCTTTAGGCTGTAGCAGTCCACCGTGTAGACAATGCTCTTTGATGCCATCTGCGTGGCAAACATATCGCGCACGTCCTCCATCAATCTGCGCAGGTCGCACGGAGTCACCTCCAAGTCCATCTTGCCACTTTCAATGCGACTCATCTCAAGCACGTCGTTTATGAGCGCGAGAAGGTGCTTGCTCGACGAGTCGATTTTCTCAAGGAAGCCCTGAATGTCCTCCGCCGAAGCTCCTGGCTTTCGCGCAAGGTTCGTGTAGCCGATGATGGCGTTCATGGGGGTGCGGATGTCGTGGCTCATATTTGAAAGGAAAATCGTCTTTGCCTTGTTCGATTCTTCCGCACGGATTTTTTCTTTCCCAAGCTTTTTCTCCCGCTTTTGCTGAATCAAGAAAATATTGAACATGATTAACAGCGCAAAAATGACAATGATTAGTTGCACGAGGCTTCCCGAAAGTTGTGCGCCGCGAACCTTTTCCATCTGAGTTTCCATAAACGAAAGTTCCGCCTCCCGTTGCGCCCCCGTCATCGGAATATCCTGCTCAATGTGTGTCTGAGCGTGAAAGCGGCTTATGCTCTCGATTGCTTTCTCTGTTTCGTCGTGCGTTACCTGCCGTGTCCACATCAACGATGAAAATAAGATGATGAACAGCATGGAAATCCACATCACCGTGGACGCTCCGAATCGATTTGACTTGTCGTTCATAAAAAGAAGGAGGAAGAGAACAAAGCCCGCGATTCCCCACGCCGCAAGAATCAAGTACGACTCGGTTGCAAGGTGGCTCATGCTCCAAAGGTTTGGAATGAGCGGAAAGAAGAAGAAGAGTGTGGAAATTGCAATGCCCACCACGCCGAGTGCCAATAGTGCAGTGCGCCTGCCTCCTCGCTCACTGAGGGAAAGTTTAGCCGTGCAAGCTGAGACATAGATATAGGCTATAGACGCGCTTATGGTGGTGATGTCCACAATCCAGCCGATTGCCGTGCGCCCCAAAAAAGGAATCACCGCTGAGACTATCATAACCGATACAATCGCGTTTTGCGGGAGTTGATGGGAGTTCTTTCTTGAAAACCAAGAAGGAAGCACTCCGTCCTCTGCCATTGCGCAAAGGAGGCGACCAAGCGAGCGGTACAAACCCAAAAGCGTTGTGCAAAGTGCGCACATCACGCACACTCCGAGTAGTGAGACACCGAGGGAGCCAAGCGCAGTTTTTGCGGCAAAAAAGGTTGGAAGATGAGCAATTCCCTCGAACGAGTCTAAGTGCGCAATGTAGTCCTGCCAGCCAGACACACCCTCTGGGAGAGCGGAGAGCGAAAGGAGGGTTAAAAGAGCGTAGATAAGCGTTGAGGCAAGGATGGCGAGTGCCATAATCAAAAAGGATTTTTTTGCGTTAAAGCGATAGTCAGACGAGGCAAACGACACCGCCTCAAAGCCCACAAATGCCCAAGGAGCAAGGACTGCGATGTTCAAAATCTGTAAGGGGCGACTCCTCTCACCCGCACTTCCTTGTGTTACAAAGCCAGGCGTAAAGTCTTCAATAGATACACCGCCACGAGAACATACAAGGGCGAAGAGTGCCACCACCCCCACAACTAGAAGAAGAGCAAATAGCGTGTTTGCCCCCCGCACAAGACGCTTCGCCGTGCAACTAGCCCAACCGAACGCAAAGAGAAGCGCGAGCGTTGCAATCACCTCCCCCGCCCACACATCGTAGCCTGCCACCGTGTAGTGAAAGCCCCACTGCAACACGCCTCCTGCAAGGTATCTGAGCATTAAAGAGAACGCCGTGGCGTTTGCCCACAGAACTGAAAGATATGCTAAAGCTACCGCCCACATACAAAGAAAGGAGTGGTCGTAGCCAAAGCCTTCCTTAACGAACGAAAACAACCCGTCGGCATTCGGCGTTCGCTTCATCAATATAGAAAAGTTCGCCGCAATCACGAGCGTTAATGCCGCGCCGATTACGAGCGCAATGACCGTACCTACAGGACCTGCAATCGGGATTAGAGTGGTGGCGGGCATAACGAACGCGCCCCAGCCTACCGCACAGCCAAGTGAAAGTGCCCAAGCGTGAATCGAGGAAAATCTTGACGAAGGATTATTTGATGTCGTTTTGGGTGATGAGTTGTTCATATAGAGAGTATATCACAATTTTCCCCTTTTGTGTAGGGGAATTCAGCCTGAATCGCCCCATGTGTTTTTGCTAGAACGGCTTATCTAAGAGGTCAAATGTCGAATTTTACTTTTTCACGCCAAGTTTCCACCCGCCCAGGACCATCTAAAAACTACATTTTGTAACAGCACCGACAACGTTACTGTGAAAGTGAATATGTTATACTTTCTGAATATGAATCTTCAGTAGACGCATAAACCACCTCAACTTTATACGGAGATGGACTTTTCCCTTGTATAAATTTACGGATGTTTTCATCTGAGATGAACATGAGCGTGTAAACGTAGCCATCGCTGTCGGTGTAACTTTCTATAAGGTTTGAAAATGGGGAAATGTCGTCAGTATAGCGTGTTTCAAAAATTTCAGAAGAATCAGTGTCATTATTATAAATGGAATGAATGGAAAATTTTGTTGAAAATTCTGTTAAAGCTAAAAGGGATTGCATCATTGCCAAAAAAAGCGATTCTCCTTTGCCTGTAGCAAAAATTCCAGAATCAGAGTTTTTGTAATTTGGTAAAAATTCATTAACCTCTTTAGAATTAAACATAAGACTTTCTTCTGCCCAACGCGGTCTAGGTTTTTCCTTTTCTTTGGCGAAAATCGCAAACGGCGAAAATGCGGTTGCGACAAAAATTGTAAAAAGTGCGATGGAAAATTTTTTCTTCATTTTGATTTCTCCTTGTTAAGAAAAATATCGGGCGGTGAGTGCGTCTGAAATGTGGCGAGCTTTGCGCAAACTTTGCATTAAAAGCGGAACAAAAAGCGGCAAAAGAATTTTTAGTTTTGCTAAACCGCGAGCATTTGCAAATGCACCCCGAACAATTTGTGTTTTTATGATTCCTGCGGCTTCATCAAGTAAAATCGGAATAAATCTAAAAGTGATTCCAACCGTAAGAACTGCATAGCGAACGGGAATGCCCAATTTTGCAAGCGGCTTTGTTAAAGTTGTAAGCCCATCCAAAATCTGCCGTTCATCAGTTGAAAAAATAAAAGTTCCAAGCGTTGTGATTATTGCGGGGGCGCGTAAAAACATTTTTATCAAAACCTGAATTTTTGACTTTGTGATAACAAACCAATTCCATTTGAATAAAATTTCTGTGTCGCCCAAACTTGAATAAAATGCAAATTGCAAAGTTGCAAAAAAAATTATCCACGGAAGAAATTTTGTAAAAGCAACAAATGGCTTTTTTAGCGGATAATGCGCAAGAATCGCATACAAAACAGAAAGCGCAAATGACAGCGCACATAACGGAATGTTTGGCGAAACAACCGAAAGCGCAAACAAAATCAAAAACAACGCCGACTTTGCTCCCGCATTTAAATGACTGATTGGACTTTCGGGAATTTTTGAAGGCGCAGTTAAAGCCGCTCCCATTTTTTGTAAGCTCACAAGCATTTGCGCATTTTTAAGCGGCTCTTGCGGCGGCAAATTATGCGCTTTTGTTTTTTGACCCGCTTTTAAAATCTCTTCCCAAGAAAGCTGAACATCCGCGCAATCTGCTTCTTCCATTCGGTGGGTGCTGAACAAAACAGTTTTTCCTTGTGCGGCAAGTTTTTGCAATGTTTGAATGACGATTTTTCGGCTTTGTGGGTCGAGTGCGCTTGTTGGTTCGTCAAAAATTAAAATGTCAGCGTCTAGGGCAATTATTCCCGCAAGCGAAAGTTTGCGTTTTTCGCCACCAGAAAGCGCGAATGTATTTTTGTTTGCAAAATCATTGTAAGAAAGTCCAGAAAGTGCCATTGCATTTTGAACAGTTTTTAAAAGTTCTTTGCCGTTTACACCGCGATTTTGCGGACCAAATGCTACATCATCGGCAGCGTAACGTTCAAATAATGCGGCTTCACTTTCTTGCAGAGCAAGCACGGGGCGACTGTTTGCGCAAATTTTCCCCGAATTTGGCGTTTTTAGTCCCGCAAGACATTCAAAAAGTGTGGATTTTCCGCATCCGCTTGGACCTGTTAAAGCGGTTAATGTTCCTTTTTTGAGTGAAAAATTTAAATCTGAAAAAATTGATTCGATTTTGTCCGCGTGATTTTCATTTTTGTCGTAATAAAAAGATAAATGTTCAACCGAAAGAGCCGTTTCTTTTGAATCTAAATCCGTTTTGGAAAGCGGCATTTTGTATAATTCAGATTTTATGCCAAAGATGGACACAAAAAGATTTTTGTCCGCCAAAAACTCCTCTGGATTTCCGTCAAAAATGATTTTTCCCTCGTCAAGCACAAGAATCCGTTTTGCCCGCAAGGCTTCTTCTTCATCGTGAGTAACGTGAATTATCGTGTGACCTTTTTTGTTCCATTGCCCAACAAATTCGATTAAATCGCCACGCGCCTTTGGGTCGAGCATTGCGGTAACTTCGTCTAAAATAAACAAATCGGGGTAAAGGGCTAAAATTCCGCTAAACGCCAGCCTTTGCGTTTGTCCGAGCGAAAGTTCAAAAGTTCGCGCTTCTGCTTTGTGGGTTAAACTTACAACGCTCAAACATTCAATGGTGCGCATTTCAATTTCTGCGGGAGAAAGCGAAAGATTTTTTGGACCGAATGCGGTGTCTCTCTCAACAATTCCCGCAATAATTTGGTCTTTTGGCTCTTGAAAAACGATTCCCTGCAAAAGTTCCTGTTCGCGCTCAATCGTTCCAGAATCCGCAGAAAAAAATCCCGCTAAAAGTCGCGCCAACGTACTTTTGCCCGAACCATTTTTTCCCAAAAGCGCAATGTATTCACCGCGCTCCACAGAAAAAGAAACTTCGCGCAAAGTCGCCCGCTCTGCTTGCGGATATGTGTAAGAAACGTTTTTTAGATTCAAAATCGCCATTCAAAAAAGAATATAATATTTACCCCGATTCCGCAAGGGTTTTTGCGCACCCCGTTTGCAAAACAAGCGCATTGTTCCGCAAAAGTCCGCCGCAAAAGTTTGGTTGTAAATCCCGCTGTCAAACATCTATTTTTGTGAAAAAAAGCACAGATTCTTCGCGGGCGATGCCCGCTCAGAATGACACGCAAACTTGGGCTTTTGTTTACTGTTCGGGTGTTTTGGGAACAAATTTTTGTCCGAGTCCGACAAAGAAATTTTTTACATCGGTTAAAACGCCAGAGATTCCGTTGGGATTTTTTAGAATCGCCACAAGGCAAATTATAATCAGCGCAAGCAAAATCACGCAAAGCAAAACGCGCTTTATGGGGAATTTTTTTTGCGCATAGGGGTCAAACGTGTCTATCTTTGAACCGCGCGGTCGAATCCCTGTTTGTGTAAGATGCGCCCCAAGCGGAATGTTGATTTTTACATTTCCGTTTACCGCCCAACCTGATGCGTCTAAAATGGGAGCAATGTTTCTTTGGCGCAGTTTTAACCAAGCGATAAACATTGACGGAAGCGAAATTGCCAAAATGATTCCCACAATCCCAAGCGGAACCCAATATCCCAACTTAAAGAATGCGGATAAAAGTCCGCCAACAACCGTTGCCATTCCCGTAAACGCTACGCTCAACGCCGCAATTGTTCCAACATCAAACTTTTTGGCACTGTCATTTGCGCTTTTCGCTAAGTCGGAAGGTTTTTCAACGGCACTAGACATTTTTTGCGTAACATTGCCTTCGGCTTCGCTTGCCGTTTTGGCGACTCGTTCTTGAATCATCCTAAGCAATTTTTTGTATGGAGACCAAAATGCTTCCCGAATGTTAATTGGATTTTCTACGATTTTTGTAATTGTGGCATCCCAGTCATTTCCTTTTCTGTCATAGAAAATGCCGTTTCTGCCTACAAGCAAATTGTCCCGTCCACCTGCGCTAACAAGGGCGGCAATTTGCATAGCCTCATTTGTGCTAGGGCGTTTGCAGTCACAATACAAAAGGTAACATTGCGAAAGCGGCGACATTGTAGCGTGTTTTGCGCCGTCTAAAACTTTAAAGCACAAGTCGCAAGAACGACCGTCAATGTAAAGCGTTCCGCACTGGAAAATTGCTTTGTCATCAATTCCATAAAATTCTTCAAAAGAAACAAAATTTTTTAGAAGGCGAACAAAATCGCGCCGCAAAAGAAGCATCTTTTTTAATTCAACACTCGCCAATGCCAACGGCGGATGTTTTTCTTCTTCATCAAGCCGAGCGAAAATCAGCTGTTCCGCATCAGAAGAAAGGATTTCGTCAATTCGTTCAAATGACAAATTTGTAGCCGAATTGTTCGGGCGAGAATCAAACCACTTATTGTAGGCAGAAAATTTTGCACAAATTTCATTCCATTCAGATTCAGAAAGGGAATCCGTTTTTTTGTACAAGGCAAACACCACCTTTTGTACAAATTCATCAAGCGCGTTTTGCCAAGCGGGATTTATGGCATCCGTAAAATGCAACGCACCATCGCTACTTGCAAGCGAAATTGGCAATGTTAAAAGTTGTTCTTGCGAAAGTTCTTTTGCTTCTGCAAACTGTTCGTTTTGTTTTTTGTCAAGAGAGTCGGAAATCTCGCTGTTGAATGCGCGAATTTTACATTGTAAAAAATACTCGTCAATTTTTTCGCGAACTTTTCGTAAGGCAGCCGCCGCAGAATCGGTTTCGTAATTTAAAAAGAAAATTTCTTGCGCGGATTCTTCTGAGCTGTATCGCCAAGAGCGCATTGCCCGAATGTCAGAAAAAAATTGCTCTGTTTGTGTGCGAGAAACTCCTTTTGCACCGCTTACATCATCGCTTCCGCCCGTACAATAAATTATGTCGCTGATAACACTTGCGGAAAGTTCATCTTTCATAACATCAGGCGGAATTATTCCATCGCCATTTAAAACTGAGGAAGAAAAAAGCGCGTCCGTTTTGGAAACATCAGAAAGCAAAAGTTCAGCGGCATCGGCTTTTCCCAAGATTGCAAGAATCGCCTTTGCAGAATCCACTGGAGAATGTCCGCAATCAAATGGGGTGTTAGACAAGGCTTCTAGCGGAATCGAATCGCCTTCAGTCATAATCACTTCGGGATGCTTAAAATATTTTTTTATAAAATTCACGGCATCCAAAATTTCCCTCGCCCGAACCCGCCCATTTTTGTCGGTGTCGAGAGCGGTCAAAGTGTCTTCGCCAAATTCCAAACCTTTTACGGGGCAGGCAAGCGCAATCCACAATTTTTGGTCAAGTTTATCAAGATTTAAAATATCATCAATCGTTCTAATTTTTAGTTGGATAAGACCGCCCGCTTGCATAAAATGCCAAGTGTGAGTCTTTTTTTTTTCTTTCATAGAAACTCCTGCGTAAAAGTTTATAGAATAAAGCGAAAAGTGTCAATTTTGCGATTTTTGCTTTTTTAAGGTGGGTTAGGCGTCGCCCAACTTTGCAAACACCGCACCTCAAACGCAAACAAAAAATCGAGTGCAAAAACTTTCTCCGCATTTTCACGGTCGCCGCCCACAAAAAATTTGTGTTTTGGGACTGCACATTTTTTTTAAATTTAGTAAAATGCTTGTATGGAAATTAAACCGTATTTTCACAAAGTTCATTATTACGAAACAGACAAAATGGGAATCACGCATCATTCAAATTACATCCGCTGGATGGAAGAAGCGCGTGTTGACTTTTTGGAACAAGTCGGCTGGAGTTTTGACAAAATGGAAGAAATGGGAATTGCCTCTCCAGTTTTGGAAGTAAATTGTGTTTATAAAAAAAGCACAGTCTTTAATCAACAGATAAAAATCATCGTAAAAGTGCGCGAATACAAATCGCTAAAATTGTACCTTGATTACGAAATTCGCTCTGCCTCTGACAATTCACTTTGCGCAAAAGGCAGTTCCACACATTGCTTTTTAGACCTAGAAGGAAAACCTCTTTTTATGGAAAAATCCTACCCCGAATTTTTTTCCATAATGACAGATCGGAAGAGCACACGTCTGAACTCCAGTCACTAGCTTAT
>CALCEK010000317.1 GCA_937900125.1 uncultured Treponema sp.
GATAAATCAATTTTATCCGCATTGTCGCATTATCGAACGCCTTTAGCTCGTCAAAACTCGCGCCCTCGCTGACCTTTTGAACAACATCGAGCAAACTATTCATCCATTCCCTCGTCCACGCCGCACTAAGAGCGACTTCAATCACCGTCCCGTCGTCGCGGTCAAAGCCGAGCCGTATTTTGCCGTTGCTTTTGTAGCAATAAAACGCGTCTTTCTCGACATCAGCAAAAAGCGTATCCAAAACCGCACTTGCCGCCGCATTTTGCACTTCTTGCTTCTTATGTTGCTTTGCTTTTTCCAAGTCCTCGTTTTCCATACTCTTTTTCTATCGGTTTTTCCCTGTGAATCGTTGACCTCTCCCCCGTTTCCAAAATTTTTTTTTGTCAAAACAGTGGCACAACAGCTTTTAGCGGACGTTGGAAAGGCGGCGCAGACGTGCAAAAAGTGCCACCCGCTTTGCAAACAAAAAAAGACGTTCACATAGCCAAAAGCGTAATGTCAAAGAAAGGAATTTTTCTTTGAGTTTTACGTGCTTCGTGCGCTGTAAGCGTCTTCCTTTTTATATGTTGTTAGAAATATAAACAATTTTTCAAAAAATGTCAACAGATGCAAAATTTTCAAGACAATTCATATTTTTTCAAAAAAGTCTTACACTAATTTTTGCAAATCGCTATAATCCTAAACATTATGTTAGTAGCTCAAATTTTAGCTGTTACAATTTTTGTTGCGATGTTTGTACTAATCATCACAGAAAAATTTGAACGGCAAATCGTAACTTTGGTAAGTGCATTGCTTACTTTAATTTTAGTCTTTGGATTGGGAATGCGCAGTTTAGACGCAGCCCTAAAAACTTTAAATGTTAGTTCAATTTTCACCGCAGAATTTTGGTATTCCGCAGGAGAATCCTCAGAATCAAGTTCGGGAATAAATTGGGCAACAATCATTTTTATCACTGGAATGATGATTATGGTTGAAGGAATGGCGCGTGTTGGATTTTTCCGCTGGCTTTGTATGCGGTTGGCAAAAGCTGTTCATTACAAAGTGATTCCGATTTTTATCGTTTTTATGCTGATGTCCTCCGTTTTGGCAATGTTTATAGATAGCATTACGGTGATTTTGTTTCTTGCGGCAGTTACCGTTGAACTTTCTCAACTATTGCGCTTTAATCCGCTCCCAATGATTTTGTCCGAGATTTTTTGCGCAAACTTAGGCGGAAGCGCAACAATGTGTGGCGACCCGCCAAATATAATAATCGGAACAAGTTTAGGCTTTACTTTTGGCGATTTTATCACAAACACGGGCGTTATGGCGGGAATCGCTCTCATTTTTACGGTGATTTTTTTGTTTTTTGCGTTCCGAAAAGATTTTGCAACTGTGGACAAAAATGTTGACACTTCAACTTTTCCCACACCAGAATCGGCAATAACGGACAAAACGGGATTTGCCATAAGCTCTGCAATTTTTGCGCTTGCCGTAGTTTTGCTTGTTACCCACGCAATGACGGGACTTACAGTTGCAACGATTGGACTTGGAATTGCATTTTTAACACTCATTTCCTCCCCGCGACATATTGGCGAAGTGCTAAAACGAGTTGACTACAAAACAGTTTTGTTTTTTATTGGACTTTTTGTTGTGGTGGGCGGACTTGAAGAAACTGGGATTCTCGCTTTGATTGCAAAAGGAATCAGCATAATTAGCGCGGGAAATATGTATCTTATGGTGGGAATTATCATTTGGGTTTCCGCATTTGCAAGTGCCTTTATTGACAATATTCCATTTGCCGCAACGATGATTCCTGTAATTCAGGCTTTATCGCAAACGACGGGAGTCGCGCTGCCCACATTAGCTTGGGCACTTTCTGCGGGAACAGACATTGGCGGTAGTGCAACACCAATTGGAGCTTCGGCAAACGTTGTAGGGACATCGGTTGCAGCAAAAGCGGGTTATCCTGTAAGCTGGGGAACGTATTGTAAGCGGCTTGCCCCTGCAACAATACTTGTAATGGTCATTTGTACCGCATATATTTTTATTCGCTATGGAAATCTGTAAAAAATCTTGCCAAAAAACATTGGAGGAAGTATGAAAAAGCAAATTATCGTTTCGATTGGACGACAATACGGTTCTGCGGGACACGAAATTGCGCGGCTTTTAGCAAAAAAACTTGATATTCCGCTTTATGACCGCAATCTGCTTGACGAAGTTGCAGGAACAAAAAATGTCGATTCAAACAATCTTGGAAAATACGATGAAAAGCCGCGAAAAATTCTAATAAGTCGCACTGTTCGGGGGTACAATAATTCGCCAGAGCAAAATGTTGCCGAAATGCAATTTGTTTTGCTAAAGTCAAAAGCTGCCGACGAAGATTCATTTGTCATTGTAGGGCGTTGCGCTGACGAGATTTTTAGGGGGAATCCCGCCCTTATTTCCATTTTTATTATGGCGGACAAAGATGCAAAAATTAAGCGCGTTATGGAAAAACGCTCGATGAACGAAAAAACTGCCAAAAAGACAATAGAACGGCACGATAAAAAACGCGCTGCCTATCACAATTATTTTAGCAAAAATGGAAAATGGGGCGAATGTTCCAATTATGACCTTTGCGTAAATTCCACGCGACTAGGTGTACAAGGAACAGTTGACTTTTTATACGATTACATAAAACTCCGCCAAGGAGAATAAAAATCGTCATTTTACAAAGAGCCAAGCAATTCTTCCACAATGCGCTTTTCTAGGAAAACTGTTTCTTGCGTAGGAAAAGCGTATTGTGTTTTGGCATTTTTCCTAGAAGCATTTGCGGAAAACTCTTTTACAACACAAAGCGGATTTCCGCGCAAAACAAAAATTGAATCAGAAAGAACACAAGCTTCGCGGACATTGTGGCTAGAAAAAAGAACAGTCCGATTTTCCGTTTTTAAAAACTCGCAAAATAAATCGAGCAGATTACATTCAAGCGCAATATCTTGCGACTGAAAAGCTTCGTCCATAAGCAAAATGGGCGCGGGGTACGCAAAAGCCCTTGCCAAAGCCGCCCGCTGTTTTTCTCCCCCCGAAACTTCATCGGGAAAACTATTTGCAAGCGGCAAAAGTTTAGCTTTTTCCAAAAAATACAAAGCACGCGATTTTGCTTCTTTTGGGGAAAAAATATTTTTTAGCGGAAGATAAACGTTTTCAAAAAGCGTAAGATTTTTTAGCAAAAGCGATTCTTGCTGGACAAATGAAAAAGCAACTTTTTTTTTGCAAAGTTCTTGGGCAATGTTATACAAAAGCGTGGTTTTTCCCGCACCGCTGGGAGCTAAAATTGCATACACTTTTTTTTCTGGAACAAAAAAATTAAAATTGTTTAGCACAACTTTTTTTCCATAACAAACATTCATTTGCAAAGCCTCTATTGCTTTTGCTTTTAAAGATGGTGTTTGCGCATGGTCAGGAACATTTGCAAAATCAATTTTTGTAAAATGCTTCTTTTTATGATAAGCCGAAAAAATACATTTAAAAAGAAAAGACAAAATCCATTCAGAAAAAAATCCGCAAAAAATAATTGCAAAAGTAAGCGCAAAAACGCTCGCACTTTCCAAATGAACTTGCGCCTCGTACAAAAGCGTCCCCAGCGCAAAACGCGGAAGCGACAGCACTTCGCCCGCAACCACCGCCTTCCAAATTAAACCGTAAGACGCCGAAAATCCCGCCTGCAAAAACGGCACGGCTTGCGGGATGTGTGCCACCTTAAAAATGTCAAGCGACGGAACGCAAAAAAAACGCAAACTTTCCAAAAGTTTTTTGTCAACCGCCCGCGTTCCTTTTTCACAAGAGTCGGCAACAATCGGAAAAGCCACAAGGCTTGCGGAAAAAATTGCAATTTTGCTAGACGGAAGCCAAAACAAAAAAATCATCACCAGAGAAACTAGCGGGGTTGCCCGAACAATCCACAAGGGGAATTTTAAAAATTTTTTAATTGGGTTTATGCACCCGCTAAGAGTTCCAAAAAAAATTCCACAAACTGCGGAAATCAAAAAAGCTTTTAACACACGGCTGGCTGTGTTTCCCAACGCACGCCAAAAAATGCGGTCGGCAAAAAGAAACAAAAAGTTCTTACACACCGCATTTGCTGATGGCAATATCAGCGGATTTTTTATCTGCAAAGAAAGAATTTTCCAAACGGCAAAAACTGTCAACACAGAAAGCAAAACCGCAGAAGTTGTGCCAATTTTTTTCATAATTTAAAAATCTGCGCCATCGGGAATCTTAAAGTAAAAATCGTCAGCGGGCAGTTTTCCGCCAACGGCTTCGGGGGCAAAGCGCAAAAATACATTTAAAAGATTTTCCACCTGAGCTTTTGAATCAAAAGGAAGCGCAAATGTGTACGCCAAATTTGGAATTGCATTTTGTACAACCGCACTTTTTAAGCCCAAAGCGTATTTTTCAGAAAGTTCACCCGCTTCTTTGGGATTTTCTTTTGTCCAGTTTTGCGCTTTTTGGTATTCCGTTTGAAACTGCGCTATAAATTGCGGATTTTCTTTTGCAAATTTTGCCGAAGCTACAATCAGCGTCATTGGGTAATCGTAAAAACCTCCCGCTTTTGCAAAAGCTTCTTGAATATCTACAACTCGTTTTACCTCTGAATCTTGCATTTGTGCAAGCGTTGCAAATGGTTCTGGAACAATGGCGGCATCAACAGTTCCGCTTATAACGGCGGCCGCAATTTGGGTGTTCGGAATTGAAAAATCCAAAATTACGCTTTCAAAAAAATTGCTATCTTGACTTTCATTTAAAAGAATCGTTTTAAAAACATACTCTGGAGTCGCCCCCGCCCCCGCAACGGCAACAGTTTTTCCGCGCAAATTTAAAATGGAACGTATAGAATCGTCTTTTGTAATTAAAGAAATCATTCCGTTTCCAGAAACACCCACGTTCACTAAAACCGCATTTCCAGAATTGTATGCTTTTGCGGCAACATTTGGCGGCAAAAATCCAATGTCAATTTCTCCAGAAATAATTTTGGGGAGCAACTGCATTGCACTTGCAAAAACTTGGTGTTCAATCGCAGGAAAAGCAAAATTATTTTCAGAATCGCTTAAAAGTTTTGCACAAGGAATTCCGCTCGGTCCCGACAAAAGTCCAATTCGGACGACTTCCAAATTTTTTGTCTGAGTTTTTGGCGCGTCTTTTTTTCCACCCGCAAAAATTACTGCAAAAGAAAACAAAAAAATGCTTGTGAAAAAAAATTTTAATACTGACTTTTTAATTTTACACTTTAAATTGGTCAATTTGGTCTCCAATCGCAGTAATTGATTCTCTCATTCTTGAAGAAACTTCGCTAAGTGCGGTTCCAGTTTCGTTGATTTTTCTTGCCCCCGTTGACATTTCGTCCATACTTTGCTTCATAATTATGGTTGCGTTTTGCAAATTTTCCACCTCCGCAAGAATCGCTTTGTTGCCCTCGGACATTTCTGTAGATGCCGAATGAACTTCGATTGTGCTATCGTTCATAGTGTGAAGCGCGTTGCTAATTTGTTTTGACCCTTCCATTTGTTCAAGCATAGCGGATTTTATTTGACGAACAAGCTCATCTGTTTCTTGAATTTTATCAGAAACGGAATTAAATGCCTTGCTTGATTCCGAAGACGCAGACACCACACTTGTAATTGAATCTTTTATATTGTTCAGCTGCTCGCCGATTGTTTTTGATTGCGCCGTAGAAGTTTCAGAAAGTTTGCGAATTTCATCAGCAACAACCGCAAAACCTTTGCCAGCTTCGCCCGCGTGTGCCGCTTCGATTGCCGCATTCATTGCAAGAAGATTCGTTTGTTCGGCAATATTAGAAATTGCAGCATTTGCCTCTTGCAACATTTGGGACTGATTTTCAATTTGTTCAATTCGCTGATTCACATCAAGTTGTTTTGTAATTCCGCTTTTTGCAGTTGATTCGAGTTCCATAAACGAATTCGCCATTTTTTCAACAGAAACATTTACGGAGCGAATATTTCCAATCATTTCTTCAACTGCGGCAGAGGCATCGCTTACGCCTTCGGACTGATTGTTAATCATTCTTTCCAAAGATTCAATGTTAGAAGCAATTTCGTTTACCGCACCAGCCGTTTGCGCTACGCTATCGTGCTGACTGTTTATTTGCCCATGCATACTTTCTATGTTTGCAAGAATCTGCGTAATCGCACTAGAAGTATCTTGGGAACTTGCCACAAGGTCTTCACCCGCAATTTGCAATGTTTCCTTTGAGTCTTTTACATCTTTGATTATGTCATGAAGTTTTTCTGAGAATTTGTTAAATCCGCCGACAAGTGCGCCAACTTCGTCAGAACCATTAAAATCAATTCGCTTAGTAAGGTCTGCATTTCCGCTTGCAATTCCCATGATTGTATCTTTTACAGTAATAATTGGGCGAATGATTGGGCGAGCTACAAGCACTGAAATTCCCAAACCGATTAGAAGCCCCAAAATTGCCAGTAAAATTGAAGTGCGCAAACTTGAAAGAACTTTTTCAAAAAGTTCTGCCGAAGGTCCAATGGTGACAAAAATCCAACCGCTTTCTTCGGAAATAACTCGCGCTGCAAAATATTTTCCGCCTTCATTTTCTACAAAAAAAGTTTCTCCGCTTTTGATGGAATTTTTGTATTTTGACAAATTGTATTCATCAAAAAAATCAACATTCATCAATTTTAGAGAATCGGGATTTGTAACGTATTTTCCATTTTTGTCTAACAAAAAGGAATTTCCAGAACGCGAAAGTTTTATCGGCGAAACAAGAGAGCCCAATTTGCTCAACTGAACGTCCATAGAAACAACGCCGACATTTCTGCCGTTGCGGGTAACACTTGTGGCTAATGCGGCAACCATTGAATTTGTTACGCTATCAAGATACGGCTCAGAAATTGCGATTTTTCCGCTTGACACAGAAGCACCTGCTTTGTACCAAGAGCGCGTTGTTTGGTCGTAGTCGCTAGGCGGATTCCAGCGGTCATTTGCCCAGAAAAATCCTCCATTTTTTACAGGAAGCGCACTTGCGTAATACAATTCAGAATAGTCGCTTTGTCCGCTCAAAAGGCTTTCAAAGTAATTTTCTATTGCCACTTGATTGTCTGGGTGAGTGTTTAAGTAGGCACTAACTGTGCTAACAATTGTTGAAGGAGCTTTTAAAAATAAGTTTATTTGCGCTTGCCCTTTTTCTAATTTGTCTTCAACAGAATCTTCTGTATTTGCAACTTGAGTTTTCCACTGCATTGACGTTGTAGGTATTGTTATAAGCAAAACTGAAAAAAGAACAACAGCGACATTTGCTAGAATAAGTTTAGCACTAATACTCTTCATAAAACACTCCCTTTAGTGTTAGTTTAAGTTTATTTCAACAAACCTTCTAAAAACTTGAGTTTAAGAATTGTTCAATTATACCCTATGAAATTACGAAAAATCAAGGAAAAATTTTTTCTTTTTTGGGTCATTCTGAGGGTGAAATCCGAAGAATCTGTGAATCTTTTTCACAAAAAACAGATACTTCGCTTGGCAACGCCCTAGCAACGCTTGTCGCCCCAACATGACGATGAAAGTACACTCAACATGATGGTGAAAGTGCGCTCAAACACGACGGATTTTGCGCAAAAGTCGCGGGCGTGGCAAGCGGACTTTTTGCAAAAATGATTTTTGTGTTTTCCATTTAGGTTTTATTGTTTTTTGCATAAAAATGGTCTATAATAAAAGAATGAAGAAATTTCTGATTTTTACTTTGGCAATATTCTTAGTAGGCATTTTTGTTTCTTGCACAATGAACAATGACGAAAATTCCGTTAGTGTGGGTACAATATTAGTATTAAGTTCAGATGATGATGAAGACGCAATTCCCACTCAACAGTATAAAAAAGCTGACAATATTGATGAAAATGACACTCCAATTGGAATTGTAGCTTTTATTGGAGATGGAACAGTGGGAGAAAAGGGCGTTGCTTATATAATGGGGCTTACCTTTAAAGAGAATTTAAAATGGGCTGCTTCAGAATCAGCAGGACTTACAACTAATTTTAAAGAAATTTATTGTAAATCGAGTACAAAATCAGCAACAACGGCAACATTTGAAGGTGATACAGACGGAAGCGACAACTATACAGAAATAAAATCCGTCACCTCCGCTATAACAGTAGAAACAACTGACGGAGATGATAACACAACCACCTCACCTGCATATCCAATTTTTAACTATGCGGAATCTTATTCAATAGAAGATATAAATGGTTGGTACATTCCGACTGTAGCGGAACTTTCGAGCCTATTTAAAAATAGAACAGTAATCCAAGAAGCTATAAAAAAATTGGAGAGCAATGGTGCTTCTGTGCCAAGTTTTACAGATTCAACGACATCAACTGCAAAGACTTTTTGGACATCATCAATTCCATACGATGATATAGGTGTCGCAAGTTTAGCTTGTGCAATAACTTTTAACAGTGATGGGGAAATTACTTACAAAGAAAAAAGTAAAGATCACTCTGCACTAGTAATTCACAAATTTGAATAAACTTACCGCAACTTTGCCCGTCATTATGAGGACGCATCTCCGAAGAATCTATGCTTTCTTTTCACAAAATAGATGTTTCGCTTACGCTCAACATGACGAGTGACAACGCACTCAAAACGCTAACTGGACGAATGGGCGGCGACCGTGAAAAGTAAGATGCGGTTTTTTTAAATATCCGAATCTAGCAAGGACAAAGGCGGGTGCCGCCTGACCCCCGCCAAAAAAAATCACACTTTAAATTGGTCAATTTGCTCGCCAATTTTGACGATTGAATCTTTTACTTTTGAAGCAATGTCGCTTAAGTCGCTTCCGACCTGCTCAATGTGCTGAACCGTTGTAGACATTGTTTCCATACTTTTGTTTACAACATTTGCCGAATCCTGCAAATGCAACATTTCATTTTGAACCATTCGCCCGCCTTCTTGCATTTCCGAAGCCGCATTTTTTACTTCTAACGTGCTATCGTTCATTGCGTGAAGAGCCGCTGTAATTTGCTTAGAACCAGAATTTTGCTCTTCCATTGCAGCTTTAATTTGCAAAACGAGTTCATCGGTTTCTTCTAGTTTTTGCGAAACGCTTTCAAAAGCAATGCTTGTTTCGTTTGCCGCCGCAACAACTCCGTTTATGGAATCCTTAATGCCATTTAGCTGATGCCCAATTGTTTTGGATTGCGCGGTGGAATTTTCGGAAAGTTTGCGAATTTCATCGGCAACAACCGCAAAACCTTTGCCAGCTTCGCCCGCGTGTGCCGCCTCGATTGCCGCATTCATTGCAAGGAGATTCGTTTGGCTCGCAATAGAAGAAATTGCTGCGTTTGCACTTTGAAGCATTTGCGATTGAGTTTCGATTTGCGAAATCCGTTCGTTTACAATTTTTTGTTTTGCAAAACCAGTTTGACTATCTGTGCGCAAACTTGTAAATGAGTCCGCCATTTTGTCAACACTTTGATTTACGGAGGCAATGTTTCCAATCATTTGTTCAACAGCTGACGAAGCCTGCGTTACTCCGCTTGCCTGACCTTCAATCATGCGGTCGAGCGATTGAATGTTTGCGGTAATTTCGGTCATTGCTCCTGCAGTTTGATTGACACTTTGTCCCTGCGAAGAAATTTGTTCACGGATGTCCGAAATGATTCCCAAAATTTCATTTAAGGAAGAAGCGGTTTCGCGCGTGGAATTTTCCATTGCAAGCCCCGCAGTAGAAAGTTCTTCTTTTGAGCTTTTTACATCCCCGATAATTGATTGCAATTTTTGCACGAACAAATTAAATCCATTTACCACAGAACCAATTTCATTGTCAGAATGAACTTCAATTCGTTTTGTTAGGTCTGCGTGTCCGCTTGCAATTCCTGTAATTGCGTCAACAACAATTTTTAGCGGTTTTATAGTAGCGTAAATCAAGATTCCTAAAATCACAAGCAAAACTATAACCGTAAAAACACCAAATCCCACAGAAAAAAGCGTATATTCTTTAATTAAGCCAAAAATCATTTCGTTCGGAATAGAAAGCGCAAATCCCCACGGAGTGTTCGCAATTCCGTGATAAGCAATTAAATCTTTTCCGCCATTTAATCCGCTTACCCAGCCCCAACCATTTTGTCCATTAGAAACATTCCGCGCAACATCGGCCATATCTTCAAAACCTTTGTCTAAGCCCGTAATAAAATTCTTTACCATTACATAATCTTTGTTCGGGTGAGAAATTACAAGACCGTCACTTGCAAGCATCCATGCGTAACCGCCACTGCCAATTTTTATAGAATTAACTTCGTCAGTTATTTTTCCAACATTCAAAATTCCGCAAATAAGCCCAAATGTTCTTCCATTTGATTTTAGAGCGCGTGTTACGTGAACGACTGGAAGCCCCGTTGTCCGCGCAATAACTGGATTATCTATAGAAAAATCTTTTCCGTTGTACAAAATGTCTTTAAAATACGAGCGGTCAGAAATTTCTGTAACACCGCCTAAATCCGTGTAGCCGATTCCATCAGCTCCCGCAACCAAAATGTAATCAAACTCCTTGTTCCGCGAAGAAGTGTGCTGTATAAGCCAAGCCCTAATTTGTTCAACATCCCCCGTTTTTACTATATCGGAATTAACATAGTAATCAAGCGCAGACAAATAGCCTTGCATTTTGTTTTCTATAGTTTTTGCATATCCTTCCGCAATAATCTGGTAAGTTTCAATATTATCACTTTGAATAGATTTGCTTATGTGATTGCGTACAATAAGAACCTGTATAAAGTTAATTGCAAAAATGCTAAATCCCGTTGCAATCAAAAGTCTAAAAAGCATTGAAGTTTGTTTACGTTTTTTTTCGCTCATATCAGCAATCATATAAACTCCTCTAAACAGATTACAAAGTAAAAATGTTCTATTTTAAAGATAATGAAAATCCCTAAAAATCACAATTTCTAGGGATTCCTTTTATTATACACCCTATATAGCGAAAAGACAAGCTAATTACACTTTTTCTTAGAACGGACGATTATTTTTCAGAACTTTCCATTGTGCTTGGAAGAACGTTAAAAATGTCTAATGTGCCGTCTTGGGAAAGTTGCGTTTCGTACCGATGCCCGTCATACAAAATGGCGACATTTTTTACCGAGCGCGTTGGGTGAGCGGAACGTAACTTTGCCGAAACGAGCCGTCCGTCTTTCCAAGAAAAATCTAGGAGCAAATTTCCTTTTAAATTGAGGTTTGCAAGGTTTCCTGTTTTCCATTCCGTGTTTTTTGCGGAAAAAAATTCTATTTCAACAAGTGGCGCGGAATCTCGTTCTGTAAGGGTACTCTTTGCTAAAGAGCGCACTCCATTACTAAGATACAAAGCATTTGTGTACAAACATTTTGGAGAAAAACTTTGGCAAACAACTTCCTCTTTTACGCATTCCGTTTTAGAATCTTCAGTAGATTTTAAAATTTCTTGCAAAACCCGATTGCAACTTAAAACGCACGAATCCGTTTCTTTTATGCGCAATGCCTTTGCAGAATCAAGTGTTGCCTTTAGCAAAGCGCAGATGGTGTTTGCACCAGAATCCCCCAAAATTTCTTTCGGCACATTTGTATGGAAGAAAAATTCACTCGCTTGGCAAAGCAAATGATAATTTTTGCGCAAAAAATTCAAATCCATTGTATATTCATAATATTCCCGAATAAAAAGTGCCAAATAGGCTGCCCCCAATGGTGCGCAAGATTCGGGAAAATCCGTTCCAATCGGCGCAGAATCGCCCCAAATGTCTGTGGCAGAATGAGCTGCGAATCCCTCCGCCCTATACATAATGCAAGCAGTATTTTTTCCCCAATGCCGAATTTGTTTTAAAAGTGGCAAAAATGATTTTTCGCCTTCCAAAAATCCCAATGCGGAATAAAAATTGTAAAAATCAAGCAATTTTTCGTTCAGCGGATAAAGCTCCGACGGTTTAAGATAATTTTCAGTAGTCCAAAGACTACAAACTGGCGGTGGCAATTTTCCAGGCTGGCGGCTAGAACTTATGAGCAAATATCGAGTGTACGCCAACAAAGTTTCTGTTTGCGGATTTGACGGAAGCTCACAATTTAAATTGCGATATAATGGAAGATATTCTTCAATATGCTCTTCACGCAATTCGGGATATTGCAAAACAGAAGCAAAACAAATGTTCCGCAATGCTAAATCGGCAGTTAAAGTTGCTAACGACCGCGAACTTCTGTGGGTGTAACCGCCCTTTCTTTTGTAATGCGGAAAAGCGTATGCGGTTTTTATGTCTACAAAAAGCGTTACATCGTCTGCACCTTCAACAATCAATCGTCCGCCTAAAGAATGTAGCGTTCCGCCACTTGCCGAAGCGGTCATCACAATGCTGTAGGGAATGCCCGAAGTGTTTTCCATTACAACGGTGTCATCAGAAAGAGAATAAGTTTTTCCCGTAAAGTTTCCGCGCGTAATCCAAGTAGAAAGAGAAACTTCTTTTGGAAGAGAAGAACTTATGTGAATCAAAAGCACGTTTGAACTTGCGCTTGCAAAAACTTCGCGGGTAAATGTAACGCTAGAACCGCGCGTGTTGCGCGAAAAATCGGCTGTGCTAGGAAACGCGCTTTCTAGTGAAAATGTCGTTGTTGCGATTGCGGTTTCAAAGTCGAGTGTGCGCTTGTACATGGTGTAAGCTGATTTTTTTGCATTTTCCGCAAACACCGAACTTGTCCCAGAACAAAAATCAATGTGAATTTCACCAGCACTTTGATACGTTGTAGCATTTGTCGGAATCCCCAAAAACGCAAAATCGGCAAGAATTTTTGTTTCAGAAAATTTTTTGTCCCGCAAATTCAATTTCATTTGTGAAAGAAATTTTCGCGCACTTGGATTATTGCGGTCAAGGTGTGCGCCCGACCAAACAGATTCTTCGTTTAACTGAATAATTTCGTGTTCAGGATTTCCGTAAACCATTGCGGCAAGTCGTCCATTTCCAACAGGAAAAGCTTCATCCCAATTTTTTGCAGGTTCTGTAAAAGACAACACATTCATCATAGCTACAGTATAATCTATTCAGTTAGATTTTTTCAATTAGAAAAAAGCAATGTCTGCGCAAGCCCCGCAGGCTCAACAAATAAAATTGCTTTTTATGAATAATAATGCTATACTTAAAATGCGAGGTTTTTATGACAAAATCAAATTTCTTATTAGGAATTTTTGCGGCGGTTATTGGACTTTTAGTTTTGGTTCAGCCCGACACAAGCATAAAAGTTGTAACAATCATTTTAGGAATGACGGCGGTTATTCGCGGGATAAACGATTTTGTTCGGATTCGCACTCTTTCCGATGATTCTGTTTTTAAAACGACCGTTTTTGTGCGTGGTGCGGTTAGCCTTGTAATTGGAGTTTTTGCGATTTGTTTGCCGCTTGCCTTTTTTAACACTGCGCAAACAATGATTCGGGTTTTGCTCTACATTCAGGCGGTTTATTTAATTTTAAGCGCGATTGCAGGATTCTTTCTTGTGGCAAAGTTGGGGAATACTCAGTCCACAAAAAATTTTAAAACCGATGCCGCATTTTCTGTTGTGATTGCGATTTTCTTGTTTTTGTTGCCAGCAAATTTTGGCGTAATCCTTGTACGAATAATTGGGCTTGTGCTACTTGTAAGCGGAGCTTGCTATGCACTCTATTCATGGCGAAATCAAGAATTAGTTGTTACGCCAGATTCCGTTCAAGATGCCGAATCTCCCGATTCCCAAAATCAAGAAGATTCAGAATCCACAAACGAATAAACTTTTACCCTTTGCACTAAGGCAGAAAGCGCACAGTTTGCTCTAGCGATTTTCTGTCAGTGTGACGAGAAGCGGGCGTTGCATCGGAGGTGGCATATCCCACAGCCAAAAGGCAAACTAACTCCAAGCCCGCAATTTCTGGAAAAGCATCAAAAATGTCTTGAGAGTTAAAACCTCTTGCCCAAAGAGTTCCCAAATCCAAATCGGTAGCTTCCATCATCATAGAAGTTGTTACAATTGCCGCATCAATCGCGCCACCTTCGTAGCCGACATAATGCGTGTCCGAAGTATTTTTGTAACTTTCATTTTTATCGTAGCACACCATAAGAACAACGGGCGCGTCATAAGTCATTTTTGTAACAGCGCGAATCCTTGAAAGAGAATCTTCACTTTGCAAAACAAAAATTTTGTGGCTTTGACTGTTTTTTGCCGTAGGCGAAATTCTACCAGCTTCAAGGATTTTGTCTAATTTTTCCTTTTCCACAGGAGCATTTGAAAATTTGCGCACCGAATAGCGTTTTTTTGCTAAATCTAAAAAATCCATAAGTTCACCTCCCTTTTAAAGTAAACCGCTTTTTGCAAAATGTAAAGATATTACTATCCCAAAAACTGATGAGGCTTATGATAAATTTCTGACATGGGGTTTCAATAGCGAGTTTCTGAATAACCCTAACGCAAATCTTAAACTCGACATCATAGTAACAGAACCCGGTAATATCTTGAACTTTATGCCGATAGACAAACTCACACAAATAATCTCATTAACTATCACAGGGCATCTTTATGATACCGATATTGAAATAATCAAACAACAAGCAATAGTTATGAAATTAGGAAAGAATTTAAGCAAGCGATGGATAGTTATGAATCAGCTATGGACGAATATATTGTATTTATGACAAAAGTTAGTAATTCTAAAGGCACAAATCCTGAGCTAATGTCAGCCTATGGAGAATATATGAAAAAATATATTGATGCAACCGATGCTTTTAAGAAATGGGAAGGTAAAGAAATGAATAA